>JAGGAJ010000003.1 GCA_017889845.1 Deltaproteobacteria bacterium | reverse complement strand
GCCGTCCGGGAAAGCGGCGACCGGATCCGGACGGCGGTCCGGAATTCGGGGCTCCCCTTCCCCGGGAGGAAGGTCACCATCAACCTGGCGCCCGCGGATCTCCGGAAGGACGGCTCCCTGTTCGACCTTCCGATCGCGCTCTCGGTCCTGTGCGCGGAGGGGGTCCTTCCGGGGGAGGCCCTGGAAAAATGGGTGATCGCCGGCGAGCTGTCGCTGGACGGCACCGTGCGCCCGGTCCGCGGCTCGCTCTCCCAGGCCCTCCTCGCCCGGGAGCGACGTGTCCCCGGGGTCATCACCCCCGCCGCGAACGGAGAAGAGGCGCGGCTCGTCCCGGGAGTGCGCGTCGCGGCGGTCCGAACGCTGCGGGAAGCGGCCGCGGTCCTCTCCGGCGATGCGCCCCGGGACCCGGTCGCTCCCCCCGATCCCCCCCCGGCCCGGGGCGGCACGGAGCCCCGCCGGGAGCCGGACCTCCTGGACGTGGCGGGACAACCGGTGGCGCGCAGGGCCCTCGAGATCGCCGCGGCCGGTTCCCACGCGATGCTCCTGGTCGGCCCCCCCGGATGCGGGAAGACGATGCTCGCGGAGCGGCTGCCGGGAATCCTCCCCGACCTCTCCCCTTCCGAGGCGCTGGAGACGACGCGGGTGTACAGCGCCGCCGGCGAGCCACCGTGGCCCTCTCCCCTGCTCCGCCGCCCCTTCCGCGCCCCGCACTCCTCGATTTCCCCCGCCGGTCTTCTGGGGGGCGGAAACCCGCCCAGGCCGGGAGAAGTCTCCTTCGCGCACTACGGGGTCCTCTTCCTGGACGAATTCTCGGAATTCCGTCCCGAGGCGCGGGAGGGGCTGCGCCAACCCCTCGAGGCCGGGGAAATCCGGGTTTCGCGGGCCGGCCACCGGTACCGGTTCCCCTGCCGCTTCCTGCTGCTGGCCGCCACCAACCCCTGCCCATGCGGCAACGCGGGCCACCCGAAGCGGGTATGCCGGTGTTCCCCGCATGCCGTCACCCGCTTCACGCGGAAGTTCTCCGGCCCCCTGCTCGACCGGATCGACCTTGCCGTTTCCGTGGCGTCGGTGGCGCCGGAGGCATGGTCGACGAATGACGCCGGCGAGAGCTCCTTCGCCGTGCGCCTCCGGGTGGCCGCATGCCGCGCCATCCAGGAGGAGAGGTACGCGGGGCGTCCGCAACGGTCGAGCGGTACGGTCCGTGCCTCGACGTCCGAACTCCTGCGCGAGCTGGCTCCCGAAGCGCGGGCGTTCCTCCAGCGGGCTTCAGAGCGGATGTCCCTTTCGGGAAGGGCGATCGGGAAGGCGTGCCGCGTGGCGCGCACCATCGCGGACCTGGCGGGGGAGCGAAGGGTGGCCCTCCCGCACGTGGCGGAAGGCCTGCAGTACCGTCTTCCGGGGGACGGGAAGGATCGGGATGGTTAGAGCCGGTCGGCGATGTCCCAGAACACCTTCTCCACGTAGTTGCGGAAGCCGTGGATGAAGGCGCAGCGGCGGTGGAACATCGCGAGGGAGCCGCAGAAATACAGGCCGGGAATGCTGGACTCCCCGACGCGCGAGATGACGGGGAACCCCTCTGCGTCCGTCTTCACCGTCCCGCCCGATACCGGAAGCCACAACGGCCGGTACCCCGTCCCGCAGACGATCCAGTCGAAGGTTTCCTCCGCCCCGCTCCGGAACCGCACGAGGCGGTCGTTGACCGAAACCACCGGGTCCCCCTCCCGGAGGCCGAGGATCCGGAACCGGATGAGCTCCTTGAGGACGCTCTCCGAGGATCCCCGGATGTGGTCCAGCTCCCCGGTTTCGCTGAAGTACCGGAGGGGGCTGCGGGTGCACAGGGTCACCAGCGCGGTCCCCGCCAGTTCCACGCACAGCTCCGCGGCGGAGTTCCCTCCCCCGATCACCAGCACCCGCTTCCCGTCGTACGCCATGCAGTTCACGAAATCGCTCGAGTGGAGGACGCACGGGTTCCCGGCCACCCCCGGGATCTCCGGGTAGCGGGGGGTCGTTGTGCCCCCCGTCGCGACCACGAGGAAGCGGCACCCGATCTCCCCCTCCCCCGTGGACACCGCGAAACCTCCCGGAACCACGCGCGCCGCCGTCGCGGGCGTCCGCTCCGCCACGGCGACCCGGTTCTCCCGGGCGAACGCATCCACGTAGCAGAGGAAGTCCTCGCGGGTGGGGAACGGGCGGCGCACGCCGTGCAGCGCCCAGATGGGGTGATGCAGGGTCAGGGAGGTCCAGTCGGTGCCGGGGACGGCGGGCGAAAGCAGCACAAGGCCCGGCCGCATGTCGCGCCACGTCTGGCCGATCTTCCCCCGCTCCAGCGTCCGGTAGGCGATGCCGTGCTCCTGGAGGCAGAGCGACAGGAGTAGACCCGCGGGGCCTCCCCCCACGATGACGACGTCCTTCATCACGCCCCTTTCCGGCCCGCCGGTGCGGGCCCGGGTGTACTATATCCCAAGGTCCGGGGGGTTTTCGCAGTTGACACGGGAAACCGCTGTCCCTATAGTAATTTGTTCTTATCGAACCGGATGGAGGGCGATGCCATGTACGCCGTTGTCCGCACGGGGGGGAAGCAGCATCGCGTCGCCCCCGGCGACGTCATCAACGTGGAGAAGTTGCCGGTCGAGGCCGGCGCGACCGTCGAACTCACCGACGTCCTGATGGTCGCCACGGAGCAGGGGACGACCGTCGGAACCCCCACGGTGAGCGGCGCCGCCGTGGTGTGCAGGGCGGTGCGCAACGGAAAGACGAAGAAGATCCTCGTCTACAAGTACAAGAAGCGCAAGGGGTACGCCCGGAAGCAGGGGCACCGCCAGCCGTTCACGACCCTCTCCGTTACCGAGATCCGGGTCGGGTGACCCGGGAACAGGGGGAAACACCATGGCACACAAGAAAGGCGTAGGCAGCTCCCGAAACGGCCGGGACAGCCAAAGCAAGCGTCTCGGCGTGAAGCGGTTCGGCGGCCAGGCCGTCACCGCAGGATCCATCCTCGTCCGCCAGCGGGGGACCGCGGTCCACCCCGGCGAGAACGTCGGGATGGGGAAGGACCACACCCTCTTCGCGCTGATCGACGGGGTGGTGCAGTACGGCCGCATGGGGAAAGACCGCAAGAGGGTTTCCGTCCTCTCCGCCTCCTGACGTCTACCCGTTCATGCACTTCATCGACGAAGCCACGATCACCGTCCGCTCCGGGGACGGCGGCCGGGGCTGCGTCAGCTTCCGCCGGGAGAAGTTCGTCCCCCGCGGGGGACCCGACGGCGGGGACGGGGGGAACGGCGGCTGCGTCCTCCTCGAGGTGAGCCCCCACCTGTCCACTCTCCTCGATTTCCGGTACCGGAACATCTTCAAGGCGAAGCGCGGCCAGCACGGCATGGGGAAGAACATGCACGGAAAGAGCGCCCCCGAACTGCGGATCGCCGTCCCGCCGGGGACGATCGTCCGCGACGCCGGGACGGGCGAGACGCTGGCCGACCTGGTCCGCCCGGGGGAGACATTCCTTGCCGCCCCCGGCGGGCGGGGCGGGCGTGGGAACTCCGCCTTCACCTCGTCCGTGAACCAGGCTCCCGACCGGGCGGAACCCGGGGGGCCGGGACAGGAGCTATGCCTGCGGCTGGAGCTGAAGCTCATCGCGCAGATCGGGCTGGTCGGCCTCCCGAACGCGGGGAAATCCACCCTGCTCTCCCGCATCTCCCGTGCGCGTCCGAGGATCGCGGACTACCCCTTCACCACCCTCTCCCCCGTTCTGGGGGTGGTCCGCCATCGCGACGAGGAGTTCGTCGTGGCGGACCTGCCCGGGTTGATCGAGGGGGCCCACCGGGGGGCCGGGCTGGGACACCGCTTCCTCAAGCACGTCGAGCGGACGGAGGGGCTGGTCCACGTGCTCGACGCCGGGCAGGAGCCGGACCGGATCGTGGAAGCGTACCGGACGGTCAGGGACGAGATGGAGCGGTTCCGGCCGGAGCTCTCCGCCCGGCCGACGCTGCTGGCCTTCAACAAGATGGACCTGCCGGGGGCGCGCGAAAACGCCGAGGGGGCGGGCAGGGCGATCGGCCACCCCGAGGGGGCGGCCCACTACATCTCCGCGGCCACCGGGGAAGGCCTTCCGAAGCTGCTCGATGGCCTCGTCGACCTGCGAAGGAGGCAGCCGCATGTCGCCTGAACGCGCGCACCCCGGCCTCGCGGTTCCGGACCGCGGGACGATCCTCGCGACCCGCCGGATCCGACGGGTGGTGGTGAAGCTGGGGAGCGGGACGGTCGCCGATCCGGTCGCGGGCCTCCGGGAATCCACGATCCGCGCCCTTGCCGCCCAGCTGGCCCGGGTTCTCGGCGGAGCGGGGATCTCGTTCGTCGTCGTCACCTCCGGGGCCATCGCGGCAGGGAGGAAGAAGCTGGGAATGGCGGAGCGGCCGCGGACGGTGGCCCTCAAGCAGGCCGCGGCGGCGGTGGGGCAGACCACGCTCATGCGCGCGTACGAGCGCGCCTTCGAGAAGCGGGGGCGCCACGTGGCCCAGCTGCTCCTCACGCACGAGGACTTCGAGAACCGGGAACGGTACGTCAACGCGCGGAACACGCTCGAGACACTCCTCTCCCGCGGGATCGTCCCCATCGTCAACGAGAACGACACGGTGGCCACCGAGGAGATCCGCCTGGAGGGAGGCGGGGGGGGCGCCAACGACCATCTGGCGACGCTGGTCACCCAGATGATCGGCGCGGATCTCCTGATCCTCCTGACCGACAGCGACGGGCTGTGCACGAAAGATCCCCACCGGCACCCCGACGCGCGCCGGATCCCCCTCGTGGAGGACCTCGACGACGAAACGGTGCGCGCCGCCGTCGGCCGCCGCGCCTCCGCGACGGGCACGGGGGGGATGGCCTCCAAGATCCACGCGGCGAGGGTTCTCTCCGCCTCCGGGATCCCCGTGGTGATCGCCTCCGGGCTGTCCCGCCGGTCCGTCCTCGACGTACTCGCGGGGAAGGACGCCGGTACACTGATCCTGCCGAGGAAAACCGGCCGGCTGTCGAGCCGGAAGATGTGGATCGCCTACGCCCGGAACGTACACGGCACCATCGTGGTGGACGACGGGGCGCGCAAGGTGCTCCTGGAGGGGGGCAAGAGCCTCCTCCCGGCGGGAGTGACCGGGACGAACGGCGACTTCCAGCCGGGCGACGCGGTGGAAGTGGCGGATCGGCGCGGGCGCGTCTTCGCCCGCGGGATAGCGCGGTGGGGCAGCGAACAGGTGGATCGGGGGAAGGGGAAGCGCAGCGGGGAGATCCGGACCCTTCTCGGGCCCGACACGCCGGCGGAGGTGGTCCACCGGGACGATCTCACGATCCTCCCGGCGGCCCGGCCCCCCGGAGCCCGGAAAGGAGGCGGACCGCGGTGAGCGCGCACGAGACGACGGAAGCGATGGTGGAGCGCATCTGCCGTGCCGCGAAAGCGGCGTCGGTGCCCCTGGCCCGCGCCGGCACGTCGGCGAAGAACGACGCCCTGCGGGAGACGGCGAAGGGGCTGCGCGCCCGTGCGGAGTTCCTCAAGGCGGAGAACGGCCGGGACGTGGAGGCGGGGGCGGCACGGGGGCTTTCCGGCGCGATGATCGACCGGCTGCGCCTTACCGACGCGGTGATCCGGCAGATGGCCGACGGCATCGAGGAGGTGGCCGCCCTCCCCGACCCCGTGGGAGGGATCGAGCGGATGGAACGACGGCCGAACGGGCTGCTGGTCGGCCGGATGCGGATCCCCCTCGGGGTGATCGGGATCATCTACGAGTCGCGCCCCAACGTGACGGCCGACGCGGCGGCCCTGTGCGTCAAATCCGGCAACGCCGTCGTCCTCCGGGGGGGCTCCGAGGCGATCGCGTCCAACTCCGCCATCGCCGGGATCCTGCGGGATGCCCTGGCCTCCGCGGGCCTGCCGGAGGACGCGGTGTCGCTGATCCCCCGAACGGACCGGGCGGCGATCGACGCGTTGCTGACCCAGGAGGAGCACGTCGACCTGATCATCCCCCGCGGGGGGGAGGGGTTGATCCGAAGCGTCGCGGAGAAGTCCCGCATCCCGGTGATCAAGCATTACAAAGGGGTCTGCCACATCTACGTGGACGAGGGGGCGGACATTACGCTTTCGGTCCCGGTATGCGTCAACGCGAAGGCCCAGCGCCCCGGAGTCTGCAACGCGATGGAGACGCTCCTGGTGCACGAGGGCGCAGCCCCCGCCTTCCTCCCGAAGGTGGCGGAAGCCCTCGCCGCGGCGGGAGTGGAGTTGCGCGGCTGCCCGGAGACGCGACGGTGGGTCCCGTCCGCCGTTCCGGCGAAGGAGGAGGACTGGGGGACGGAATACCTCGACCTCATCCTCGCGGTGCGCGTGGTCCCGTCGATGGAGGCGGCGATGGAGCACATCCGGACGTACGGTTCCCTCCACACGGAGGCGATCCTCACCCGCGACCACGGGCGGGCGATGCGCTTCCTCCGGGAGGTGGACTCATCCCTGGTGCTGGTCAACGCATCCACGCGCTTCAACGACGGGTACCAGCTTGGGCTGGGAGCGGAGATCGGCATCAGCACCACCAAGATCCACGCCTTCGGCCCCATGGGCCTCTCCGAGCTGACCACGACGAAGTTCATCGCTCTCGGGGACGGGCAGGTGCGACGGTAGTGCACGGCGGGCGTCCCGGCATCGCCCTCTTCGGGGGAACCTTCGACCCGTTCCACAACGGCCACCTCCGGATGGCCATCGAGGTCCGGGAGGGCCTCCCCCTCCCCCGCGTCCACCTGGTCCCTTCCGCCCAGCCGCCCCACAAGCCGCGGCAGCCGGTGGCCACCGCGCGCCACCGGTACGCCATGGCGGAGGCCGCCGTGGCGGGCGTAGAGGGGCTGTCGGTCCTCGACCTGGAGCTGCGGAGGGAAGGCCCGTCGTACTCTCTCCTCACCGTGCGGGAGATCCTCGCGGCGAACCCCGGCGTCGGGGTCCTCTTCCTCGTCGGCGCGGACGCGTTCCAGGAAATCCCCGCGTGGCACCGCTGGGAGGAGCTGCTGGCGGCGTGCGATTTCCTCCTCCTCCCCCGGCCGGGGACGCCGCCGGAATCCGCGTTCCCGGCGGGGGTGCGTATTGAAAAGGAGGGGGACGGTTGCTATAGTTTACCGGGACGCACCTACCGCCTGCCCGGCGGGCGACGCCTGCTGTGCCCCGACCTTCCGGTCCTCGACATCTCGTCGCGATCCATCCGGGAAAAGGTTCGGCGGGGGAGGTCCATCCGTGGGCTGGTGCCGCCGGAGGTGGAGCGGCACATCGCGGCCCATGCGCTGTATCGAGCGGAAGAAGGAGGGTAGCCGGTCATCACCACGCGGGAGACGCTGCTCCGGTGCGCGAAGCTGGCCCAGGAGAAGAAGGGCCAGGACATCCGGGCCCTCGACGTCCGGGAGCACGCCGGCTACGCCGACTACTTCCTGCTCTGCTCGGGGACCTCGGACCGCCAGGTGACGGCGCTGGCGCAGTACATCGAGGAGACGTTGAAGAAAGAGGAGGGGATCCGCCCCCTGGGGGTCGAGGGGCTCCGCGACGGGCGCTGGGCGCTCCTCGATTACGGCGACCTCGTGGTCCACGTGTTCCAGTCCGCGGTCCGGGAGTTCTACAACTTCGACCGGCTGTGGGGGGCGGCGCCCGAGGTGCCGGTCCCCGAGGGGTAAGGCTACCGCAACCCCGGGAGGGTCCTCCGCGCATGGCGATCCGCCTCCTCTTCCTGCTCTTCGTCGTGATCCTCGTCGCCTTCTCGTACATCTCCCTGCTGAACGGCCAGCACGTCCCGTTCTACTACTCCGCCACGCGGCAGGTGGAAGTGACGGTCAGCGAACTGGCCATTCTCTCCTTCTCCCTCGGCGCGGCGATGGTCATCCTGGGCACCCTCGTGAAGGACGTGACGTCGGCGTCCCGCACCTGGCGGGAGCGGCGCGAGAAGCAGCGCAGGGACGCGGCGAAGGCGCGGGCAGCGCGGGCGGCGGAGCTGGTCCAGCGCGGCATGCTCCAGGAGGCCGCGCGGGAACTCACCCGCTCCCTGTCGGTGAACCCCGACGACCGGGAGGCGCTCGACCTCCTGGCCGCCGCCCAGGAGGAGCTGGGGAACCCGCTGGAGGCCGTGAAGGCGCTGACGCGGGTCAAGCAGATCGAACCGTCCGACCTGTCCGCCTACTTCCGCCTCGCGCGGCTGTACCGGAAGATGAACGACCCGGAGGCGGCCCTCTCGGTTCTCTCCGCGGTCGAGTCGACGGAAGGGGAGAACCCGCGCGCCTGGGAGGAGATCCGCGACATCCACCTCTCCCGCGGGGAGATGGTCTCCGCCTACAACGAGCAGAAGAAGCTGATGAAGCTGCGCGGGAAGGATGCCTCCGCCGCGGACCACGCCCTGTTCACGGCGCTGCGGTACGAGAAGGCCCTGGTGCGCCTCGCGCAGGGGAAGGCGGACGACGCGGAACGCCGGCTTCGCGATGTGATCAAGGACGACCCGTCGTTCTGCCCCTCCCACGCGGCCCTCTCCGAACACCTTCGGGGCCGGGACGTCGAAGCGGCAACCGAGATCCTGCTGCAGGGGTTCCGGGCCACACGCAACCCGATCTTCCTCATCCGGCTCGAGGACCTGTGCGTGGAGACGGAGCGGCCGCAGGCGATGATCCGGATCTACTCGCACCTGCAGCGGGAGTTCCCCTCCGACTACGACGTGAACCTCTTCACGGGGAAGTTCTTCCTGCGGCTGGAGATGATCGACGAGGCGCTGGAACAGTTGTTGAAGGCGGAGACCCTGGACCCGGACCGCGAGTCGGTGAACGTCCTGCTCGCGGAGGCCTTCCGGCGCAGGGGGCGGTATGAATCGGCCAGCCAGCACTACCAGCGCGCCTACGGATACAAGCGGCGGTACCTCATCCCGTTCCGCTGCCAGCGGTGCGGCTCCTCCACCATCAAGTGGACCGCCCGGTGCCTCTCCTGCGGGGGATGGAACACCTACGCCATCGACCACGGGAGCCGGGAGTACGCCATTTCCGCAACCCCCCGCTGAACCATCCCGCGGTACTTCCCCCGGCCGCGCCGGCCGACGCGTGTTCTCCCGCGCGAAGGCCCGGTGGGTACCGTTTTTCCGCCGGTCCGGTGCGGAACTGTCGTGTCTTCGGGAGCTCCTCCCCCGCCCCTCCCCGGACCTCTCCGCGGCGGCTGTGCGGAGATGGAAGGCGTGGGAGGGAAACCCGTGTCCGCTGTGCGGCGGCTGTTCCGCCGTCTCCTCCGATCTCCCGATCCCCTGCGCCGCCTGCGCGGCGAACCCGCCGCCGTTCGACGCCGCCCGCTCCCTGTTCCTCCACGCGGGTGTCGTGCGGGCCGCCATCCTTTCGGCGAAATACGCGGCCCGTCCGTTCCCGGCGGGTCCGGTCGCGGACCGTCTCCGGGATGCGTTTCGCGGACCCTGGAGGGACCTGTTCCCGGACGGCGCGGCGCCGACGGTGGTTCCGGTCCCCGTACGCCCCATGAAATATCTCCGGCGGGGATGCAATCTCCCCGCCCTCGTCGGGGCCCGGCTCGCCAGCGGCTCCGGATGGCCCTTCGATCCCCTCCTCCTTCGGCGGGACTGCGAGCGCGCCCCCCAGGCGGGCCTGCCGGCCGGACACCGTCGGGAGAACGTGGAGGGGGCGTTCCGGGTCCCGCGGGACCGGCGCGTTCCGGCCCGCGTCCTCCTCCTCGACGACGTCTACACCACCGGGGCCACGGCGGAGGCGTGCTCCATCGCCTTGAAACGGACGGGAGGCGGAATTATAGTGGTCGTGACGGTGGCCCGCGCGGTCCCCTGACCGCCACCTCGATTCCGTGGAGACACGATGCAGAAAACCCCTTTCCCCGCCGCCGCGCTGCAGTTCCGCGTCGACGTCGGAGACGTCCCGGGCAACCGGGAGCGCGCCTTCCGGCTCCTGCGGGAGGCCGCCGGGAGAGGCGCGCGGCTGTGCGTCCTCCCCGAGATGTGGAGCACGGGGTTCGCGGAAGCGGATCTTCCCCCGCTTTGCGCCACCACTCCGGCGATCCTCCACGGGATCCGGGAGTTCGCCGCGTCCCGGAAGGTGGTCGTCGCCGGGTCGCTCCCCCAGCGCGTCGGACGCGGCGTGTACAACACGCTGTACGTCGTCAACGCCACCGGCGTCGTCACCGGGGAATACCGGAAAGCCCACCTCTTCACCCCTTCCGGCGAGGACCGCTGGTTCCGTCGCGGCACGTCGTCGCGCGGCATCCCCACCGACGTGGGGATCGTCGGTCCCCTGATCTGCTACGACCTGCGCTTCCCCGAGCTGTCGCGGAAATATTTCCTCGAGGGGGCGACGCTCTTCTGCGTCTCGGCACAATGGCCCTCCGTGCGGAGCGCCCACTGGGAGATCCTGGCCGCCGCGCGGGCGGTGGAGAGCCAGCTGTTCGTGGTGGCGTCGAACGCGACGGGGCCGTCCGGGCCGTTCCATTACGCGGGCGGGTCTGGCATCTGGTCCCCCGTCGGCGAACGGCTGGCCTTCGCCGGAGATGGGGAGGGGATGGCGCTGGCGACGATCGACCCGGCGGCGGTCGAGGAGACCCGAAGGAGGATCCCGTGCCTCGCGGACAGGAACGAACGGGCGTACCGGAAAACCCGGCGGCCCGGGTGATCCCGCGCCGGGCGGTGCGGGCCCTCTGCGCCCGGCTGCGCCGGGAGGGGAAGCGCATCGTCTTCACGAACGGCTGCTTCGACATCCTCCACGCGGGGCACGCGCAGTACCTGCGCCGCGCCGCCGCCCTCGGGGACGTCCTCTTCGTAGGCCTGAACGGCGACCTCTCCGTGCGGCGGCTCAAGGGGGAGGGACGCCCCGTGCAGAAAGCGGCGGACCGGGCCTACCTCCTGGCCTCGCTCTCCTGCGTATCCTACGTGGCGGTCTTCCCGGAAGACACGCCGGCGCGGCTGATCCGGGAGGTGCTCCCCCACGTGCTGGTCAAGGGGGGGGACTGGAAGGGGAAGCAGATCGTGGGGGCGGATGTGGTGCGGGCGCACGGGGGGGACGTGAAGACGATCCGGTTCCTCCCGGGCCGCTCGACCAGTACGATCCTCTCCCGGGCGCGGGGCGTCAGCCGGTAACGCGGCGGATCTTCCGGACCCCCGCCAGGAAGCGCGCGACCTCCCCGCGCGTCGTGAAGGGGCCGGGACTCACGCGGACGGTGCCCGCGGGGAACGTGCCCAGGGTCCGGTGGCCGTTCGGCGAGCAGTGCAACCCCGCGCGGACGAGCACGCCGTGCTCCCGCTCCAGACGGCGTCCCACTTCCGCAGGGTCCAACCCGTCCACGAGGAACGACACCACGGAAACTCTCCGCGATGGGTCCTGCGGCCCGAAGACGCTCACCCCCGGGATCCTCGACAGACCCGCCAGGAGCTCCTCCACGAATGCGATCTCCCTGCGGCGGATCGCCTCGACTCCCTTCCGGAGGATCCAGGCGAGGGAGACGGCGAGCCCCGCGACTCCCACGCTGTTCTGCGTCCCCGACTCGAGGGCATCCGGGTAGAAATCCGGCTGGTGGTCCGACTCGGAGCGGCTGCCGGTTCCTCCCTCGACCAGAGGGACGACGTCGACCCCGTCCCGCACATAGAGGAACCCGGTTCCCTGTGGGCCGAGGAGCCCCTTGTGCCCGGAGGCGGCGAGCAGGTCGACGGGAAGGGAGGCCAGGTCGATCGGCACCGCCCCCGCCGTCTGCGCGGCATCCACCAGCGTGAGCACGCCACGCGCCCTCGCGGCGGCGATGACCGCCCCGACCGGCTGGATCGCCCCGGACACGTTCGATGCGTGCACCAGGACGACCATGCGGGTCTCCTCCCGGAAGGCGGCGACCACCGCGCGCGCATCCACCGCGCCGTCGGTGCCCGCCGGCACCACCGTGATCCGCACGCCCGACTCCTCCATCCGCCGCAGCGGGCGCATGACGGAGTTGTGCTCCACCGACGTGGTCACCACGTGGTCTCCGGGGCGAAGGATCCCCTTGATCCCCTGGTTCAGGGCGGCGGTGGCGTTCCCGGTGAAGACGAATCGGGAACTGTCTCCGGCGCCGAAGAGTTCCGCGAGGCGTTCCCGCGCGATGAACAGGTCGCGGGCCGAACGGATGGAGAGGATGTGCCCCGACCGTCCGGGGTTTCCGGCGCGGCGGATCGCCGCGGCGACGGCCTCCGCGACACCCGGGGGCTTGGGCAGGGAAGTGGCGGCGTTGTCGAGGTATGCGTGCGGCAGGCGGCCCTTCAGGTCATGACTCCAGCGGGATGACGAGGACGGTCCCCAGGCGGAGGGGGTCCCCCGGCTTCAGCCGGTTCCGTTCCGCAAGCCGCTGGGGGGTCACGCCGTAGACCCGTGCGATCCGCTCCAACGTGTCCCCCTCGTGCACCTTGTAGCGCGCCGTCCGCTTGCCGCCGACCGGCGCGGCCGCGGCGGCTGTTCCCCTCTTCGCGGCGGCGGGGGACCTCGACGCTTCCCCGCCTGGCAGGACCAGCTGCGTGCCCGCCTTGAGTTTCGCCCCGGGAGAAAGGTCGTTCGCGCGGGCAAGCGCCTTCGCGGAGATCCCGTGGGCCTTCGCGAGACGCCCCAGGGTGTCCCCCTTCCGGACCGTGACCGACCCGCCGGATTCCGGGCCACGCCTCTGCTTCCCCCTGCTCTTCCGCCCTCTCTCCTCGACCTGCATGTGGGCCATCGTCAGCTGGTCGGGGGAGATCTCCTTTCCCGGCGCCGTCTCCTCCACGGAGAGGCCGGTCACCGGGATGACGAGCCGGGAAGTTCGGGAGAGGGAGTCCCGTTTCAGGCCGTTCAGCTCCTTCAGCACCGCGGCGGAGGTTCCGTATTTCCCCGCGAGCCCCTGGAGCGTCTCGCCCTTCCGTACGTTGTGCTGCAGGAAGGTGATCTTCGCCCGGGTCCGGATCTCCTCCATCCGTTCCTCCGCGAGGCGGGCCGCGTCGTCGGAGAGGCGCAATTCGTACCGGTCCCGGTTGGGAGGGGTGCAGAACCGGCGCAGTTCCGGGTTCCAGTCCCGCAGGGTTTCGTAGGGCACCTCGAGGATCTCCGCCACCACGGCGAGGTCCGTCCCGCCCGGCACCTCCGCCGTGCGCAGGTCCAGGGGGGACTCGTACCGGACGTCCACGAAGCCGTACTTCTCCGGTTCCTTGGCGATGGCCAGGGCTGCGAGCATCTTGGGGACGTAATCCTTCGTCTCCTGCTTGAGGTACCGGTGGCGGATGAGTTCCGCGTAATCGTCGGACTTGTACCGGGAAACCGCCCGGGTGATCTTACCCTCCCCGGCGTTGTACGCCGCAGCGGCGAGGGGCCACGACTCGAACATGCCGTAGAGATCCCTGAGGTACGACGCGGCGGCGTGAGTGGACTTCTCCGCGTCCCGCCGCTCGTCGGCCCACCAGTCGATCCGCAGGCCGTAGCGCCGCCCGGTCGCCGCGATGAACTGCCAGGGGCCGGCGGCCCTCGCGACGGAGTATGCCTTCGGGGAGAAACCGCTCTCGATGAGGGCGAGATAGACGAGGTCCTCGGGCAGACCGTACTTCGCGAGGATCTCCCGCATCATCTCGGTGTACTTCCCGGAGCGGGAGAGGTACAGTTCGAACCTGCTCCGCCCCCGTGTCTGGAAGTAGCGGATGAACTTGTCGATCGGGTTTGCGAGGTCGGCGAACATCCCCCCCTTCCCCTTCTCTACCTCCACCGAGGCGTTGGCAAAGAAGTCGTCCTGTATCATACCCTCGCCCCCCGCATCCTCCCCCAGGTTCCGGTTCACCTGGAGGTCCACCTCCCCGGGTGCGAGGACCCGGTCCGGGGCCTTCTCGGACGGGGGGGCGACAAGGGAGACGGGAGGTTCGACCGGCAGGCGGGACGGCACCGCGGCGGGGGCGGGAGGCATCCGGGGCGCAGTGCCTTCGGCGGGATTCCCGGGGGATGCCGGATCCCGGGCCAGGGCGTTATCCGCCGGGGATGCCGGATCCCTGGTCAGGGCGTTATCCGCCGGGGACGGGAAGGGAACGGGCGGGGCGGGCGACTCGGGCCGGACTTCTGCCGGGATCGCCTTCCCCTCACCCGCCGTCGCGGCAGGAGGAGCATCCGCTGCAGGCACGCCACCCGGGAAAACAAGCCCCAGCGCGCACAGCAGAACCCCCGCAAGGGCGGCCACGGCGACCCGCCTTTCCACTATCCCTCCGGTAAAAGCAGTATAACTTGCTATTATACTTACCAATTTCACCACCGTCAAGGGTTAACGATTCGCCCGCTCACACCGGGGAAACTCCCCCCCCCAACCTGTCTCATCGGTCAAACGGGAAGCGGATTTCACATCGATCGCGCGGAAAATTCCGCGACTCCCGTCACAGTTCCCCCGGATCGTACCCCTCGTCCTCCCGCGGGATGTGGGCCGATACCGGGAGGAGCCGCGACGCGGACAGGACCGCCCGGGCGCGCTCCCGCTCCGAGAGGGGAATCCGGATGGCCAGTCCGCAGTCGGACGTCAGGTGCCGCGGAACGGGGATCAGGCGCATGGCCACCCCAGCCCCCTTGAGGCGCTTCTCCGCCGACATGACCTGGTGGGTGCCACGGAAGATCAGGACCATCACGGGGGACGGGACGCGCGACAAACTGCCTCCTGGGACAGGACGCCCGCATGGGAAAGCGTCCGGGAAACATTATAATGGAGAGGATGAGCGTTTCCGCCGGCTTCCAGCAGGCGCATTGGGACGTCGTCCTGATGATCGGCGCCGCCGCGATCGTCCTGAACCTCCCCTTGGGGTACGCCCGGGAGGGATTCCGCAGGTATTCCCTGGGATGGTTCGTGTGCGTGCACCTTTCCATCCCGCTGATTGCGTATCTGCGGCTGGCCCACCACGTCAGCGCATGGGCGATTCCGGCGTTCGTCGCCTGTGCCCTCCTGGGGCAGGTCGCCGGCGGACGGGTCCGCCGCGGCCGGCAGGCCCGGTCGTGAGCCGGGAAGGACCGATCCCCCTTTCCGCGGACCTCGAGCGGTTCCTCGAGGCCATCGGGATCCCCCAGGTTTCCCTCCTCGTCGGCCTGCACAGGGCGTGGCCGGAGATCGCCGGCCCGCTGCTCGCCGCGAGTGCGCTTCCCCTGAAGTTCCGGAACGGGATCCTGACCCTCGCCGTCCGGAACCACTCCTGGGCCCAAGAGCTGCGGATGACCGCCCCCGCGTTGCTATCGAATATCCGCCGCGTCCTGGGGCCGGAGTCCCCGGTGACCGACCTGCGATTCGTGGTGGGGCCGGCGGAAATTGCGGATCCGGAAGGCCGCCCGCCGGAGCCGGAAGCGATCGAGCCCCTGCCGCCGGGACCGGACCCGGACGGGCTCGCCTCGGTGTCCGACGCGGAGACCCGGGAGAGCCTGCGCTCCATCCACCGCAGGTCACGTCCCCCCGCGGAATAACCGGCAGATCCGCTCCACCTCCGGGCAATACTTCCCCTCCCCTTCATGGAGGTACAGCGGCGGCAGTTCCCGGGATTGCTCCCCCGCCACGCGGGCCAGAAGGAGAAGGACACGGGACGGAGCGGCTCCCCTCCGTGCGTGGACCGGACGCATCTCCCCGATCCCCATACCCACCTGCCAGGCACCGTCCCGGACCTCCGGAAGCCGGCCGTGCGGGAGAATCAGGGCGAGCCTGCCGGCGGGGGCGAGATACCGCTCCGCCGCCTCGAACAGTTCCCGGAGGGAACAGTGGATTCCGTGCCGGGCCGCCTCCCTTTGCGGGTGCGGGTTGCGCCGTCCGTGACCGGCACGCCCGTACGGGGGATTCGCCACCACGAGGTCGAACGTTCCCGGGGCGGCAACATTCTCCTCCCGCCGGAAATCCCCCCGGACCGCACGAAGCCGCCGGACCGGTCCGTTCTCCCGGAAGTTCCTCTCCGCGAACGCGCATAACGCCGGCTGGATCTCGACGCCGACGCCGGAATCCATATCGGGGGCGAGACGGGACAGGAGGAGGAGGACGATGCCGCATCCCGTCCCCAGGTCGAGGACACGGCCGCGGCAATGCGGAGCCGAGAAGCCGGCGAGGAGGACCGAGTCGATCGAGAACCGGTACCCCCTCTCCGGCTGGTGGATGACGAGGAGGCCGGGGCTACCCGGGAACGCGGTCATCTCCCGACACGGGGAAGATGAGGAGCCCCGTCCCGATCTTCGGGTAGAAGAAGGTGGCCTTCTGCGGGAGGACGTGCCCGGAAAGGGATACGTCCCGGAACTCCGCGATCGACACGGGATTGAGGAAGAAGCCGGCCTGGATCGCCCCGGAGGAGAGGTCCGCCGCGGCCTTCGCCGGTTCCTTGTAATATTTCACGAACTGCCCCGCGGTCACCGCCTCGGGAGAGATCCCCAGGAGTTCCTCCAGGAGGAATCCGTGCAGCAGCACGACGTCCAGCGGGCGCAGCTGCGGCGGAAACCTGGCCAGCCGCGCGTCGCAGAAACCCCGGAGATCCGGGAAGGTGGCCACATGGAACCGGCCGCCGCCGGTGCTCCAGCCGATCGCCTTCCCTTTCCTGCCCGCCTCGTCGACCGCACGCATCGCGTCCTCGGGCGATCCGCTGCGGGTCTCCACGGGCAAATGGGACCGCACCTTCGCGAGAAACGCCTCGGGGTCGAAACCCTGCACGGAGTGGATCCCGCGATGGGTGGGGAGAATGACGATCCCCTCGTCGTCCATGTTGCACAGGAACATCAGCACGTGCTCGTACGCCGCGGCGGGGGTATTCCCGTGCTTCCGGCGCATCTCGTCGCGGAATGCCAGCGCCGTCTCGTACCGGTGGTGCCCGTCGGCGATGAACACCCCCTTGCCCGCCATCTTCTCCACCGCCCCCAGCAACGCCTTCGGCTGCGTGACGGTCCAGACCCGGTGCTTCACGCCGAGGTCGTCGACCGCGGAGAGGTCCGGCACGGCGGCCATCCCGGAACGGAGGCTTTTCAGCACCTCGTCGGCGGGGTCGGAGAAGAGCCCGAAGATGGGGCTCATGTGGGCGTCCGTGACCCGCATCAGGGCAAGGCGGTCCTCCTTCGGCCGGGAAAGCGTCCGCTCGTGGGGGAACACCTCCCCCTCCCCGAACGCGGAGAGCCTGAGGGCTCCCAGGAACCCCTTCCGGACGTAGGTCTTCTTCCCGGGGAGGGAGAACTCCTGCTCGTAGTAATAGAGGGCGGGGGCGGCGTCCCGGACGAGTGTCCCCTCGGCCTGCCACTCGCGGAACCAGCGGGCCGCCCGGGTGTACTTGTTCTCCGCGGGGCCGTCCCCTTCCCGCGCGAGGCCGAAGTCCACCCACACGATGTTCCGGGGGTGCCGCCGGTGGAGCGCCTCCTGCTCCTCGGGCGGTATGACATCGTACGGCGGGGCCACCACCTTCGTCAGGTCCCCGACCTTCTTCACGTCGTAGTGGATACCCCGGAACGGCTTCACGACGGCCATGGCCCGGTCACCCTCCCTCCAGGAATTCGGTGATGTCACGGAACGGAAGGACACCCTCCCGCAGCAGGACCGGCCGGTCACCGGTCATCCGGATCACGGTCGATCCCGGGGGCCTCCCGGGTCCGCCCCCCCGGGCCGCGGGCCGCCGGACCTTCCCGTCCCACAGGACCCAGTCTGCCTCGCCCGTGAACTCCCGCACGATCTCCTCGGCGGATCCCCAGTCTCCCGGGTTCCCCGAGCGGTTCGCCGAGGTCCCGGTGATCGCCCCGCCCAGCGCCTGGGCGAGGGCGCGCGGCACCGGGTGGTCGGGGACGCGAAGGCCCACGGTGTCTCCTCCGCCGGTGACGGTCCGGTCCACGCCCTCCTCGGCGGGGAGGACGATCGTCAGGGCCCCCGGCCAGTACCGCCCCATGAGCCGGGCCGCTCCCTCCGGCACGTGGCGCGCGAACCGGTCGACAGCCTCCGTCCCGGAGAGGAGCAGCGGGATCGGCTTCCCGCCCTCGCGCCGCTTGATCGCGAAGAGGCGGGCAAGCCCCGCTTCCGATGTCGGGTCCACTCCCAGCCCGTAGAGGGTGTCCGTGGGGAACACGACCATCCCGCCGCTCTTGAGGGACGCGACCACCTCCTGCGGGAGGTAGACGACCCGGTCGACGTCGAGGCGTACAAGCCGCGTCACCCGGCGACCCCCGCCGCACCGCGGGCCCGCCCCGCGAGGTCCGCCGGGTGCGGGAAACGGGGGGAGCGCTCCGGAGCGGGGGAGATCATGAAACCCCCTTCGCCGCCTCCTCCACCGCCTCGGCCATCGCCTTGCGGCGGGTACGGATCTTCTCGCGAAGCCCGGGAGAGGAAAGGGAGAGCATCTGCGCGGCGAGGTGCCCCGCGTTCTGCGCCCCCGCCTTCCCGATCGCCACCGTTGCCACCGGCACCCCCCCCGGCATCTGGACCGTGGACAGGAGGGCGTCGAGGCCCGACAGGGCCGAGCCCGGGAGGGGAACGCCGATCACGGGGAGGACCGTCTCCGCGGCGACGCACCCCGCCAGGTGGGCGGCCATGCCGGCCCCGCAGATGATCACCGCGTACCCGTCCCTCTCCGCGTCCCGTGCGAGGGCCTGGGTGCGGGCGGGAGACCGGTGGGCGGAGGCGACCGTCATCCTGCTGGAGATCCCGTACCCGTCAAGGACCTTCGCCGCCTCGCGCATCGTCTCCTCGTCGGAGGCGCTCCCCATGAGGATCAGCACTTTCCCCTCCATCACGCTGCCCCTCGGCGAAGGGCCTTGCGGCCGATGTCCGTCCGGTGGTACGCGCCCTCCCAGTGGATCTTCCCGACGGCGCGGTAGGCGCGGTCGATCGCGCCCTTCAGGGAATCGCCGATGGCGGTGACGCCCAGCACCCGGCCGCCGCTGTTGACGAGCCGGCCGTCCACCGTCGCCGTCCCCGCGTGGAACACGACGACGCCGTCCTCCTTCTCCGCCTCCACGATCCCCTCGATCGGGAACCCCTTCGTGTAGCCCCCCGGGTATCCGCCGGAGGACATCACCACACAGACGGTCGGCCGCGGGTCGATCTCCATCCCCGCGTCCGTGATCTTCCCCTGCGCGCACTGCAGCAGGAGGGGGACGAGGTCGCTTTTCAGCCGGAGGAAGAGCGGCTGCGCCTCCGGGTCGCCGAACCGCACGTTGAACTCGAGCACCCGCGGGATGTCGTTCTCGATCATCAGCCCCGCGTACAGGATGCCGCGGAAGGTGATCCCCTCCTTCCGGAGACCCGCCAGAAGGGGTTCGAAGACCTGGCGGTGCACCCGCTCCTCGACCCGGAGCGTGACCACGGGCGCGGGGGAGTACGCGCCCATGCCGCCGGTGTTCGGCCCCTGGTCTTCGTCGCCGATCCGCTTGTGGTCCTGGGAGGACGGGAGGGGGACGACCTTGGTTCCGTCGGTGAAGACGATGTAGGACGCCTCCTCGCCGGCGAGGCACTCCTCGATCACCACGCGGCTCCCCGCGTCGCCGAAGACGCGGCGCTCCATCACGTCCCTGAGGAACGCCACCGCCTCCTCGTACGTCTGGGCCACCGCAACGCCCTTGCCCGCCGCCAGTCCGTCCGCCTTGATCACCACCGGGAGCCGGTGCGTCAGGACGTACTGCTCCGCGTCGTCGTACTCGTCGAACACCCGGAAGGCGGCGGTGGGGATCCCGTACTTCGCCAGGATGGTCTTCATGAACACCTTGGACCCCTCCATCTGCGCGCCCGCCCGGTCCGGCCCGCACACCAGGAGCCCCTCCCGCGCCAGCAGGTCCGCGAGACCCGCGGCCAGCGGCGCCTCGGGCCCGACGACGGTGAGGTCCACCTTCCTCGAAACCGCGAAGTCCCGCAGCGCCTGGAGGTCCGCAACCGGGATCGGCACGCACTCCGCGTGCCGGGCGATACCGGGATTCCCCGGCGCGGCGTACAGCCTCGACACCAGCGGGCTCCGGGAAATCTTCCAGGCCAGCGCGTGCTCGCGCCCGCCGCCTCCCACGACCAGTACCGTCAGGCCCATGCCGTTCCCTCCCTAGTGCCGGAAGTGCCGGACGCCGGTGAACACCATCGCCATCCCGTGCTCGTCCGCGGCGGCGATCACCTCCGCGTCCCGGACCGATCCGCCCGGCTGGATCGCCGCGGTGGCGCCCGCCTTCGCCGCGACGTCGAGACCGTCGCGGAAGGGGAAGAAGGCGTCGGACGCCACCACCGTGCCGTGGGTGGGGTACTGCGCCTTCATCACGGCGATCTTCGCCGAGTCCACCCGGCTCATCTGCCCCGCCCCCACCCCGACGGTCCGGTCCTTCATCGCGTAGACGATGGCGTTCGACTTCACGTGCTTGCACACCTTCCAGGCGAACAGCAGCGCCTCGAGTTCGTCGTCGGTGGGCCTGCGCCTGGTCACCACCCGGAGATCCTTCGGGTCAAGCGCGTGGCGGTCGCCCGTCTGGATCAGCAGCCCGCCGCTGACCTTCTTCATCCCGAAGGTCGGCCGGCCGGACCACCGGAACACGCCTCCCGTCTCCAGCACCCGCAGGTTCGCCTTCGCCGAGAGTATCTTCCGGGCGTCCCTGTCGTAGGAGGGTGCGATGATCGCCTCGAAGAAGGTGTTCGCCACCTCCCGCGCCGTCTCGCCGGTCACCGCGCGGTTGAATCCGATCACCCCCCCGTAGGCGGAGACGGGGTCGCACTCCCTCGCCTTCTTGAACGCGTCCACCAGCCGCCGCTTCGAGATCCCCGCGCCGGACGGGTTGGTGTGCTTGATGATGACGGCCGCGGGGGTGTCGAACTCGAGGGCGAGCTGCAGCGCCGCGTCGATGTCGACGATGTTGTTGTAGGAGAGCTCCTTCCCCTGGATCTGCCGGGCCCCGCCGAGGGTGGGCTCGTCCGGGATGGCCGAATCGGCGTAGAAGGCGGCGGCCTGGTGCGGGTTCTCGCCGTACCGGAGGGTCTGAGCCTTCCGCCACTGGGAGGTGAAGGTGGCCGGGAACGGGTCGCTCCCGCCGCCGAGGTAGTTCGAGATGGCCGCGTCGTACCGGGCGGTCAGGGCGAAGGCCTTGCGGCCCAGCCCGGCGAGGGTATCCCCGTCGATGTTCCCGGTGTTCTTCTTCAGCTTCGCGAGGATGTCCGGGTAGTCCGCCGGGTCGCACACCACGGCGACGGATTGGCAGTTCTTCGCCGCGGAGCGCAGCATCGAGGGGCCCCCGATGTCGATGTTCTCGATCGCCTCCTCCCGGGTGCAGCCGGGCCTCGCGACGGTCGCCTCGAAGGGATACAGGTTCACCACCACCATGTCGAAGGGGAGGATCCCGTGGGCGTCGATCGTCTTCATGTGCTCGCGGTTCCCGCGCAGGGCGAGCAGCCCGCCGTGGATCTTCGGGTTCAGCGTCTTCACCCGGCCGTCCAGCATCTCGGGGAAGCCGGTGTACTCCTCGATCAGCCGGACCGGGACCTTCTTCTCCCGCAGGAGTTTCGCGGTTCCCCCGGAGGCGTACAGTTCGACGCCCAGCCTGGAGAGGGCGCGGCAGAACTCCGCGATTCCGGCCTTGTCGGATACGCTGATGATCGCCCGGTGGATTCTCGCCATGGTCTGCTGCCCTTCTTTCACGGTGGATGCGTTCGGGGGTACGGCGTCACGGCCGGAGGGGTACGGCTCCCACCACGGTCTTCAGGTCGTCGTCGGGGAACTTGATCCCGAAACCGATGAAGGGGGTCCGCAACTGCGACTCGCGGTTGATGAAGTCGTCCACCCCGCCCGTGATGAAAAGGTTTTTGACGATATCATAGTTGCCGTACAGTTTCAAATGCGCGCGGTTGTCGCCGGGGCGGTTGAAATCGTACGCCTGCAGCCCGACGTTGAACCGGTTCTTCGCGATCTCGTACTCGAGCCCCAGGCCCCCCGCGGACTCGATGATCCCCCCGTACAGGGTGACCCGGGAGAACTGTTTCGCCAGCAGGGCGTTGAACAGCCACTTGTTCGAGAGCTCGACCTGCTGCGTCTCGACGGGCGTCCCGCCGTTGACGGAGGTGACGGTGGTGGTCTCCGTGCGCTTCCCCTTCGGGTCGTTGACCACGCCCACGAGGTAGTACTTGTCCGCGGTCGGCTGGATCTTCAGGTTCAGGTAATATTTCCAGTCCGAGCTCTGGGTCTGGAACTCGACCCACGGGACCAGGGTCATCCGGAGGGCGTCGTACTTCCGCACGTACCGGTTGATGCCGTCCAACGTGTCGGTCAGCGAGGCGTACGCCGTGTTGTCGCTGACGAGCTTGCCGATGGTCCCCTCGCCCCGCTCGATCCGCGTAATCACCTTGCCCGCCGCGTCCAGGGTGTTGTCCAGCTTCGCCGAGGCGGTCTTCAGGTTCTGGATGCTCTCCTTCAGGTTCTCCCGGTTTTCCCCCACCACCACGCTCACGTTGTCGCTCATCGCCTCGAGCTTGCGGGCGAGCTGGGGGGTCTCGGTCTTGAGCGTCTCCGAGAAGGCGCGCAGGTTGGCGATGGCGACGCGGACGTCTTCCTTGTTCGCCGAGGAGATGTCGGAGAGGTCCCCCGAGAGGCGGTCGATGTTCACGAGGATCCGGTCGAACCGCTCCTCGTTCCCCTCGACTACGTTCCGCAGGGAGGCCGTGGCGGTCCGCACGTCCCGCAGGATGTCCCCCAGCGCCTGTTTCCCCTCCTCCGTGCCGAACGTCTCGGCGAGCGTCGACGTGAACTTCTTCACGTCCTCGCTGATCCCCTCCACCTTGCGGACGATCTCGTCGAGGTTGGTCGGGGTCAGGGTGTTGGTCACCTGCCCGCCCGCGGGGAGCATCCGCTGGGGATCCTTCCCCGGGAGGATCTCCACGTACTTCTCCCCCAGGAGTCCCTGCGTCTGGATGGAGGCGACCGAGTCGACGGGGATGCGCACCTCGGGGCGGACCCGCAGGACCAGGCGGGCGCGGTTCCCGACGAGCTGGATGTCCTCGACCTTGCCGATGGGAACCCCCGCCATCTTCACGTCCCCCTTGGGCTCCAGCCCCGCGGCGGTCTCGAAGTCCACCGTGAGCTTGTACCCTCTCTCGGCGATCAGCCCCCACTTGCTGACGCGGAAGGTGAAATACGTCAGGACCAGCAGTCCCACCAGGACGAAGATCCCGACGCGGGCCTCCCTGGACATCACCGCTCCTCCTCGCCGGCCGCCGCCCCGTCCCTGCGTCGGACGAACCGGACGAACTCCTCGCTCTCCGCCGTGATGGGCCCGTGGGCCCGCCCCTCCACGAACTGCCGGACCACCGGGTTCGACGAGCCGCGGATCTCCGCCGGGGTGCCCACCTCGACGATCTTACCTTTATACAGCATGGCGATGGTGTCCGCGATCTTGTATGCGGAGGCCATGTCGTGGGTGATGGAGATGGAGGTCACCCCCAGGGACTCCCGCAGGGCGACGATCAGGCCGTTGATCACGTCGGCCATGATGGGGTCCAAACCCGTGGTCGGCTCGTCGTAGAGCAGGATGTCGGGCTCCGCTGCGATCGCCCGGGCCAGACCCACGCGCTTCTTCATCCCCCCGGAAAGCTCCGAGGGCATCAGGCGCTGGATGTCCCGGAGCCCCACCATCGTCAGTTTCTCCTCCACGACGTCCTGGATCTGCCGCTCCGGGAACATCTTCAGCCGCCGCAGGGCGAAGGCCACGTTGTCCCCCACGTCCAGGGAGTCGAAGAGCGCCGAGCCCTGGAAGAGCATCCCGAACTTGCGGCGCACCCGCACCAGCTCCCGCTCGTCCATCCTGGTGACGTCCTCGCCGCCGATCCGGATCTCCCCCGCGTCGGGACGCAGCAGGCCGACCACGCACTTGATCAGCACGGACTTGCCCGTGCCGCTGCCGCCGATGACGACGGTATTCTTCCCCTTCGGCACCGTCAGGTCGAGGCCGTCGAGGACCACCTTCTTTCCGAACCGCTTGCTCAAGCCCCGGATCTCGATCACCCGAACGCCGCTCCCTCCCCGCTCAGAACATGAACGAAGTCATGAAGTAGTCCGAGATGAGCACCATCATCGAGGAGGCGACCACCGCCCTCGTGGTGGCCCTTCCGACCCCCTCCGCCCCCCCCTCCGCGACGAAGCCGTGGTGGCAGGAGATGAGGGCGATCAGCATGCCGAAGACCGACGCCTTGACCAGGCCGGTGTAGATGTCCTTGAACTCCAGGTACTGGTACGTCTTCGCGACGTACACGTACGGATTGGAACCCAGCAGGTAGACCGACACGAAGTAGCCGCCGAGGATCCCCACGAGATCCGCGAAGACGACCAGCACGGGGAGGACGAGGGTGGCGGCCACCACGCGCGGGACCACGAGGTACTTCACGGGGTTGGTGGCAAGGGTCACCAGGGCGTCGATCTGCTCGGTGACCTTCATCGTCCCCAGCTCGGCGGCCATCGCCGCCCCCACGCGCCCGGAGACCATCAGCCCCGCGAACACCGGCCCCAGCTCGCGGGTGATGGAGAGGGCGACCACGGAACCCACGAAGCTGGTCGCCTGGAAGCGCTGGAATCCCGAGTAGCTCTGGAGCGCGAGGACCATGCCGGTGAACGTGGCGGTCACCAGGACCACCGGCATCGACCGGACCCCCACCTCTTCCATCTGCTTGAGGATGTTGCGGATCTCGGAGGGGGGCCGCGGCATCCATGACAGGAACTGCAGGAAGAGCGTGAAGATCGCCCCCAGCTCCTGCACCATGGCGTAGACCCGCTCGCCGAGGCGCTCGGCGGCGAGGGCTGCGCCGTTCCGGCGTTTCTGTTCAGTCAACGGCGACCCTCGGGATCCTCGCCCCCACCTGGGTGAGGATCTCGTACGGAATCGTGCCGCAGAGCCGCGCCATCTCGCAGGCGGAGAGGGAGGCCTCCCCCATCACCTCCACCGGGGTGCCGATCCCGACCCCGGGGATCCCCGTCACGTCGATCACGGTGTGGTCCATGCAGATCGTTCCCGCCACGGGCGCCGTCCCTCCCCCCACAGCCATCCGCGCCTGCCCGGTCAGCCCCCTGCGGTACCCGTCGGCGTACCCGATGGGCACCACGGCGACCGTCCGCGAACCGGCGCACCGGTACCGCCGATTGTAGCTGACGGCGTGGCCGTCCGGCAGCTCCTTGAGGGAAACGATCTTCGTGACGATGCGCATCGCCGGGCGCAGGGTGACGCCCGCGTCCCCCGCCAGCGGGGAGCAGCCGTACAGGGCGATGCCGGGGCGGACCATGTCGAACGGCTCCTCGCGGTGCGAAAGGATCCCCGCACTGTTCAGGGCGTGGGCGGCGACGTTCTCCCCGAAGGCGGCGCGCACCGCCGGGAGGATTTCGGTGAACGTCCGCAACTGCTCCCGCGTGCACTCCCGGTCCGCGGCCGCGGAGCCGTCCGCGGAGGAGAGGTGGGTCATCCATCCTTCCAGCCGGAGCCCACGCTCCGCCGCGAGGTCCCGGAGCAGGCCGGCCGCCTCCCCGGGGAGGATACCCAGGCGCCCCATGCCCGTGTCCACCTTGACGTGCACCGGAAAGGCCCGCCCGGCCTTCCCGGCCGCGCGGGCCAGGTAGCCGGTCTGCGCGCGGTCGAAGAGCACCGCGGACAGGCCGTGGGCGTGCGCCTCCTCCGCCTGCGGCGGATCCACGCCGCCCAGGACCACCAGGGGAAGGCGGATCCCCGCACGGCGCAGCTCCACGCCCTCATCCACCGTTGCGATCCCCAGCATCCTCGCCCCGGCCGCCTCGAGAGCGCGGGCTACGGATACGGCGCCGTGGCCGTACCCGTTCGCCTTGACCACGCCGAGGATCCCCGTCGAGCGGGGCAGCAGGTCGCGAAGGGCTTGGAAATTCTGCTGGAGGGCGGAGAGGCGAATCTCCGCTACCGTGGGTCGGGCCAACCGGGGACCTCGTGGAAACCCCTTGTATATTTCGAGAAGTCTACCCCACCCCCCCCCGGCAAGTAAAGGACGCGGGGGGAAAGTGCGCGGGGGCGTTTGACAGCGCCTTCCCGGCGGCCGTATCATGGAGTGAAACCGCCAGGGGTGCTTTTCGCTGAGAGCCTGCCGCCGTGGCGGCGGGCAACCCGTCGAACCTGACCCGGGTAATGCCGGCGCAGGGAGCGTGGTGCTCTTCGAACCGTGCCAGTCCCCCTGGCGCGGTTTTTCATTTCCGGCAGCCACACCGGGAACGCTGCACCAGGGATGCGGGGGAAAGGGAGGCACGCCATGACGCTGATGCGACGCGCGCGGAACGGGGAACCGACGCCGGAGATCGTCCGGGCGGCGGAAGGCGAGGGAGTGGCCCCGGAGCGGCTCCGGGACCTCGTCGCCTCCGGCAGGGCGGTGATCCCGCGGAACCGGAAACGCCGGGAGATCCGGCCCGTCGCCATCGGCGAGGGGCTCTCCGCGAAGGTGAACGCGAACGTGGGCTCCTCGAGGGACCGCGCCAGCCTCGATCTCGAGCTCGAAAAGATGCGCGCCGCCGTTTCGGCCGGGGCCGACGCGGTGATGGACCTCTCGACCGGGGGACCGATCGACGGGATCCGGCGCGCGA
Organism: Deltaproteobacteria bacterium; assembly: GCA_017889845.1. Lineage (GTDB taxonomy): Bacteria > Desulfobacterota > Deferrimicrobia > Deferrimicrobiales > Deferrimicrobiaceae > JAGGAJ01. The sequence goes on along the minus strand of JAGGAJ010000003.1, from coordinate 6,337 downwards.
TCCTCGCGGAGTGCCCCGTCCCCGTCGGGACCGTTCCCGTCTACCAGGCGGCGTCAGACGGGAACCTGCGGGGGAAGTCGTGGGTGGAGCTGTCGGCGGACGACTTCTTCGCGGGCATCCTGAAGCAGGCGGAGGACGGCGTCGACTTCATGACCGTCCATTGCGGGGTCACCCGGGACGCCCTCGGGCGCCTGGTCCGGGAGGGACGCCGGCTCGACATCGTCAGCCGCGGCGGGTCGCTCCTCGCCGAGTGGATGGGGTACCACGGGAAGGAGAACCCCTTCTACGAGCAGTACGACCGGCTCCTCGACGTCTGCCGGGAATACGACATCACCATCTCCCTGGGCGACGGGCTGCGTCCCGGTTGCCTGGCGGACGCGACCGACCGGGCCCAGGTCCACGAACTGATGACGCTGGGGGAACTCACGGAGCGGGCCTGGGAGCGGGACGTGCAGGTGATGATCGAGGGACCCGGCCACGTGCCGATGCACCAGATCGCGGCCAACATCGCGCTGGAGAAGCGGCTGTGCCACGGGGCGCCGTTCTACGTCCTCGGTCCGCTCGTCACGGACATCGCGCCGGGGTACGACCACATCACCTCGGCCATCGGCGGAGCGATCGCGGCGTGGAGCGGGGCGGACTTCCTGTGCTACGTCACTCCCTCCGAGCATCTGCGCCTCCCGCCGGTCGAGGACGTCCGCGAGGGCGTGGTGGCGGCAAAGATCGCCGCCCACGCCGCCGACATCGCCCGGGGGCTGCCAGGCGCTATGGACCGGGACAACCGGATGGCGGACGCCCGCCGCGCGCTGGACTGGAAGGCGCAGATCGACCTCTCCCTCGACCCGGAGCGCGCCCGCGCCATGCGCGGCGGGAGCCTCCCCACGGTCGACGAGGCGGTCTGCACCATGTGCGCGGACCTGTGCGCCATCAAGACGTCGCGGAAGGCGATCCGGGGGGAGTGAGGCGCGGATCGCGGGGAGGGACTACCGGGAGGGCGCCTTCTCGCGGAACGGTTCCGCGATCTTCTGGGGAAACACCCCGGCCAGCCATCTGCCTGCGGCGATCGCCGTGGGGGCCGCCTTCGATTCCCGCAGGACGCGGGAGTCCCTCGGAAGCAGCACCACGAGCAGGAACACCGCCAGGACCGAGAGCAGCGCCCCCTTCAGCAGGCCGACGACCAGCCCCGCCCCCCGGTCCATCCCGGAGAGCTTCGACCCCCGCACCTTCCCCTCCACCAGCCCCCCGATCAGCCGGACAACGATGCAGGTGACCAGGAAGATTGCGGCATAGCCTGCCACCTCGGAGTGCGGGAAGGAAAGTTGCAGGGCTTTCTGCGCCGCGGGGTAATACCGGATCCCCAGCAGGTGGCCGGCCACGATTCCCCCGATGGAGAAGAGCTGGCGGACCAGGCCGTGGAGTGCACCCGCCACGGCGAACCAGATGCAGAGGGCCGCGAGGGCGATGTCTACGGGATTCATCGCGCACATTATACTCCGTCCCCCGCCTGCGGCGCGGGAATACCCGGCGTGTCGGTGGAGCTTCCGAACGCGGGACCCGATGCGGACGGACCCGGAAGTGACGGGGGCGGGATGTTGGAAACGGATCGGGAACCGGTGTATAAAGGAAAATCCGGGCGCACTCCCGGAAGCCGGAGTGGTGGAACTGGCAGACGCGCGGGACTCAAAATCCCGTGCCCGCAAGGGCGTGAGGGTTCAAGTCCCTCCTCCGGCACCAAGGCAATCCGAAGGGCTGGCAATGGTCCGTTGTCAGCCCTTTTTCATTGCCCTGGCGCCGGTATATCGTCCTTTGGAAACGCAGTCATTAGTAAATATTTCCACAATAATGAACCGGATTTACCACTGACGACTCAGGCCACGAATACCAATTTGCGTTTTAATTTCATTAAGACAGTTGAAACAATATGAGAAAAGCCACATTCCACAGCGAGTGTTTCCATGGACTAATAATTGCTCCATCATCAGGAGATTTTTTACGTTTCAAGCAGGTTCGTCGCCGATAACAGAATTCGGGCTTGACTTGACCGATGTGGTGTAAACAGAATGGATTCCTGGGATTAGGGCTTGGGCCGACGGAAACAGGAACGACGTGAAGTGCAGGCAGTACCACGGGTAGGACAGGAGGAGACATGACGGTCCCCATCCATTCTTTCCGGGACCTTTCCTTCCGGGACCTTCGACTTTCCACGCTGTCGCTGATCCTCCTGCTGGTCGCCTTCGCAGGGATCTCCGGATGCGCGGACGACAACTCCTCCGGCGGTATGACCAGCCCGCCGGATTGGGTGGTGGTTCCCACCGGCGGCCGTCACGCGACGTCCGCCACACTGACCTACATCGCCAACGGCGGAAGCAGTTCCTGCGCCGAATGCCACGGTGCGGACCTCTCCGGCGGGACCTCCGGGACTTCCTGCTTCGGCAATCCGGCCGGGTGCCACCACGGCCCGGTCAGCAATTGGTACGACAACACTTTGGGTGCGACGTCCCAACCCCACGGGGACTCCGCGAAGAAGGCTCCCGGCAGCTCCGGGTTCGCCTCCTGCCAGGTCTGCCACGGGAGCAACTTCTCCGGTTTCCTGACGGCGCCTGCCTGCGAGGAGTGCCATGGGGCCCCGGCGCCGCACCCGTCCCAGTGGCGTACCGGGGACACCTACGCCCACACAGGCACTGCGGGGGCGAACGCACCGGTGTGCGCCCAGTGCCACCGGGACAACAACCTGAACCCGGACCCGTCGCTGAATCCGACTCCTGCGCCACCTGGTACGGCGCCCGGATGTTACAACAACACCCTGTGCCACGGCCCCGTGGAGGCGCCCCACACCCTGGGGCCCACATGGGTCAACCCAACCAGCAACCAGTTCCACGGGTTGACCGCCAAGCAGAACCTGTCGTCCTGTCAGGATTGCCACGGGGTGCCGGGGACGATCCAGTTCAACGGCGGATCGGCGGCGACCTCCTGTCAGACCTCTACCTGCCACCCGCAGGCAAGGGCGCACCCGATCCGCTGGTACCAGGCGCCGCAACCGTTCCCAACCTATGTGTCGTCCCACCGGGATTCCGGGAACCGGAACGTGGCGTGCGCCATTTGCCACAAGGTGGACGGCGCCGGCACGGGGCCGGATCCCAACGCTCCGAGCTGCTTCTCTGCCTCCTTTAACGGAATTTCCTGTCATTCCGGGGGTCCCGGCGGTGTGACGCATCCCGTCCCCTTCCAGGGAACGGCACATACCGCGACAAACCAGGCTGGCTTCGATTCGGATTGCTCCGCGTGCCATGCGATCACCGGCGTTTCGCCAAGCGGCACGGCGCCGCTCTGCACAGTGTGCCACCAGTCGGGAACTGCGCTGCCCTTCGCGAACTGCACCTCGTGCCACGCGCGGCCGCCGTCGGGGACCGTTTACCCGGACGTCGCCGGCCGTCACGCCACGCACGACGCCTTGGCCTCCGTCACAGGGGTCTGCGGCACCTGCCACAACGGGCTGGACAACGGGAGCCTGGCGCACTACAACCGGGCGAACGCGCGGCCAGGGAAGGACGCCTTGCGGATTCCACCGGGCGATGCGGCAATACTCGCCACATACAACGCCAAGGCCGGGGCGGCTTCGTTCGACAACGCCGCGCTCACCTGCGCCAACGTGAGCTGCCACGGCGCGGTGACGGCGCCCAGCTGGCAGACCGGGACGATACCCGTCAACACGGACGCGGGGTGCCGGCAGTGCCACAAGATCGGTACGGCCGCGCAGACCCCCGAAAACAACAGTCCGTTCTCGGGCCTCCACGCGGCGCACCTGTCCACCACGGTGGGCGGAGCGATCCTGTGCACCGAGTGCCACAACATGGCGAACGGGACCACGGGGGCGGGGAACCACTTCCAGTTCCTCAATACGGCCCAGATGGAGGGCCCGGCGGGCCAGACCATGGAGCCGGGCGGCTCGGCCGCCAACTACAACGCCACGGCACAGTCGTGCGGGACCTTTACCTGCCACACGATCGTCCACGACAACTTCTCCTGGAGGGGGGGCGCGAGCCATCTCGTGCCGTTCACGGGGACGAACCATACCTCCGTGACGTCTTCCGATTTCGCGTCCAGCTGCGGTTCCTGCCATTTCGAATCGGGGTCGGCGACGGATACCGGGCCGACCTGCACGGTGTGCCACCAGACCGGCTCGCCCCTGACATCGCTCAACTGCACCTCCTGCCATGGGGATCCGCCATCCGGCGCGACGTATCCGGACGTGGCCGGCAAACACGCCGTCCACGGTGCGCTGCCCGGGGTAGGGGTATGCACCCCGTGTCACAACGGTCTGGATACCGGCACCCTGGAGCATTACAACCGGGCCAACGCGCGACCGGGCAAGGACGCCTTGCGGGTACCCCCGGGCGAGGTCGCCTTCCTCGGGGCCTACAACGCGGAGTCCGGCACGGCGGACTTCAACGCCGCGAGCCGGACCTGCTCGAACGTGATCTGCCACGGCGGGCAGGCGACGCCCGACTGGCAGACGGCGACGGCCAACGCGATCGACGTTCCCAACGCGTGCCTGAGCTGTCACGTCGCCGGCACGACCCAGTACAACAGCTACTTCTCGGGAAGGCACAGCCTGCACCTCGCCGACAACGTATTCGGACTCAGCGCGGCGACGTGCAAACGGTGCCACGATCAGTCGAAGGTGAACGTGTCAGGCCATTTCGACAACCTGGCAACGCCCGCTTTCGAGCAATCGCCTCGGGCGACGATCCTTCCCGCCGTCAGGTACAACGGGAACAGCTGCAATCCACGGGACGGAGGCCTTACGGGATGTCACGGGAGAGAGAATTGGTGACGGGGGATTAACATGCGCGGACCCCTTATCCGGACTACGATCAAATCCGTCGTCGCTATCCTTTGCGCAGCCTGTTTCCTCACCACGAGCCTGGGATCCGTTACCCGCGTTATCGCGGCCGACACTTGGGAAACGTGGCCGAAAAAGGAGACCGTTCCCGGCGTGTCGCCGATTCCGGAAACGGACGCGAACCAGGCGGCCAAGGCCGGGGAAGCGGCAGAGAAGGAACCGGCGAAGGGAAAATCCTCCGGAACGTACTGGTGGATCGCCGCCGGGACCGCCGTGCTCATCGGGATCGGGATCGCAATCGCCGCCGGCAGCGGAAACGGCAACGGGACGACGCCGAACCCAGGCCACCAATGAGCGCAGGCAGCCCGCCCGTCTGTTGAACCTGGCAAATGACCCGTTCGAGATAACAGGGCAGATGCGAGGAACTGCCTGAGTTTGAGGCGCGCGCGATCCCCTGAATCGATGGGAGGGTACCTGGATATATTGTTGGCACTTTGCCAACAATATTCACCAAACACCCTGCGTTGTACCCAGACCGGGGGGCAACCTCGTGGAGCGCACAAAAGGGAATGGCCAGGGAGCTGCCTCCCTGGCCATTCCAGCCTTGCCTTGCGGGACAGCCCTTACGCGATGGCGTCGATGATCGCGTTGAAGGTCGCGGAGGGACGCATCGCCTTCGATGTCTTGACCGGATCCGGATCGTAGTAGCCGCCGATGTCCATCGGCTTCGCCTGGGCCGCGAGCAGTTCCTTGTCGATTTTCGCCGCGTTGTCCCCCAGCTGCTTCGCCACGCCGGCGAACCGCGCCGAAAGCTCCTTGTCCTTTTTCTGCGCGGCCAGCGCCTCCGCCCAGTACAACGCGAGGTAGAAGTGGCTTCCCCGGTTGTCGATCTGTCCCACTTTCCGGGCGGGCGATTTGTTGTTGTCCAGGAATTTGCCGATCGCCTGGTCCAGCGTCTCCGCCAGGACGAGCGCCTTTTCGTTCTTGAACGTATTCCCCAGATGCTCCAGGGACGCCGAAAACGCAGAGAACTCACCGAGGGAATCCCAACGCAGGTACCCTTCCTTCACGAACTGCTGGACGTGTTTGGGCGCCGAGCCGCCCGCTCCCGTCTCGAACAGCCCGCCGCCCCCCAGGAGGGGCACGATCGACAGCATCTTCGCGCTGGTGCCCACCTCGATGATCGGGAACAGGTCTGTAAGGTAGTCGCGCAACGCGTTGCCGGTGACCGAGATCGTGTCCTTCCCCGCCCGGAACCGTTCCAGCGTGAATTTCATCGCTTCCGGCGGGGCCAGGATGTGGAACTCCAGCCCCTTCGTGTCGTGATCCTTCAGGTATTTGTCGACCTTCCCGATGATCTGCGCGTCGTGCGCCCGGTTCCTGTCCAGCCAGAATACGGCGGGCCACCCGGTCGCCCTCGCCCGCCGGACGGCAAGCTTCACCCAATCCTTGATGGCGGCATCCTTCGCCTGGCACATCCGGAAGATGTCCCCC
>JAGGAJ010000134.1 GCA_017889845.1 Deltaproteobacteria bacterium | reverse complement strand
AAATGCATCTTCTGCTTCCCGCGCACCGAGACCGGGCAGTGCAACGCCTGCGCCCACAGCTGCGTCGGCCGGATCCGGTACGTCGGCGTCCTCCTCTACGACGCGGAAGCGGTGGAGCAGGCGCTTCTCCAACCCGATGACCGGCTCGTGGAGGCCCAACGCGCCGTGATCCTCGATCCCGGCGACTCCGCGGTGCGGGACGGGGCCAGGAAAAACGGCGTCACCGACCTGTGGCTTTCGGCGGCGTGCAAATCGCCGGTGCATGCCCTGGTCAAGGAGTTCGGCCTCGCCCTGCCGCTTCACCCCGAGTTCCGGACCCTGCCGATGGCGTATTACATTCCCGCCCTGTCCCCCGTCCTCTCCACGCTGGGGGATTCCCACGAACTGGTGGAGCACGGGTTGTTTTCCGAAGTGGAAACGTTGCGGGCTCCCCTTGGCTACCTCGCAAGCCTGCTGTCCGGCGGCAACCGGGAGGTGGTGGCGGCGGTGCTTGCGAAACTGCTCGCGCTGCGCTCCTTCCAGCGCGCCCGGAACCTCGGTCAGCCGGTAGATGGCGGGATTCTCCGGAAAGCGGGGCTGGATGAAGCCGCGGCCGCCCGCCTCTACCGCCTGTTCGCCATCGGGGGGTACGACGAGCGGAACGTCATCCCGGCGCAGCAACGGGAGGAGCAGGATCCGGAGACCCGCAAGGGGGCGAGCGGCTTCGGGATCCTTTCGACGGCGGGGAGGGGGAAATGACGCTCGCGGCAGGGTACGCCTCCCTCGCGCGCATGCTCGATTACCCCAAGGGGGTGGAAGGGATCGTGGCGGACTGCGGTACCGTCCGCGCGACCCTGCAGACAAGGAATATCGAATCCCCGCTGGAGCCCTTCGGCAGGTTCGTGGAAGCCTCGGCTCTGGCCAGGCTCCAGGAGGAATATGTCGCGACGTTCGACTTCAACCCGGCGGTCGCCCTCTACCTGGGCCACCACCTCTTCGGCGACAACCGGAAGAAGGGAACCTACATGATCCGGCTGAAGCAGGAGTTCGGACGCCGTGGGTTTTCTCCTTCGGGGAACGAACTCCCCGATCATCTGCCGTTGCTGCTCGGGTTCCTGGCATACCTGGCGCGGAACGGGGAAGACGGCGTCCGCCGGTCCTTTGTCTCCGAGTGCGTGCTCCCGGGAGTGGAACGGCTTGGCGCCGCTTTTTCCGCCCGCAGGGATTCCCCCTGGAAGCCGGTTGTCGAAGCGGCGAGACTCCTGTGCGCCGCAGACACTGCAGTTCCGGAGGAGGGCAAGCCATGCTGAATGTCTTTCTGTTTGTCGTTCTCCCCTATGTAGCGCTGGCGCTGTTTCTCTTCGTGACCCCGTACCGGTACTTCTCGAACCGGCTCACCTGGTCGGCCTATTCCACCCAGTTTCTGGAGCAGGAGAAACTCTACTGGGGGAGCAATCCGTGGCATTACGGCATCATTCCGGTACTGATTGCCCATTTGGTGAGTGTGATCGCACCCGGTCCCATGAGGGCAATCCTTGGAAACCAGCGGGTCTTGATCCTCCTGGAGGACATCGGGCAGGGGCTCGCGTTGCTGGCCCTGTTCGGTTGCCTGGTGCTGCTGATCCGTCGCCTGAGAACCCCCCTCCTGAGGCCGGTGACCTCTGCCGGTGATTGGGTTCTCCTGGCGCTTCTGATCGTCGAAGTCGCCACCGGGGTGTACATGGGCATCTTCATTCGCGGGGGCCCCCTCTGGTACCTGTACACGGCAGTCCCGTATTTCCATTCGCTCCTGGTGTTCAACCCGCAGATCGAGTTCGTGGCCGACTTTCCCCTGGTGTTCAAACTGCATGCGGCGGGGGCTTTCCTGATCGTCGCCCTGTTGCCGTTCACCAAATTGGTCCACCTTCTGTTTCTCCCGATCGCTTTCCTCAGGGACCCGCCCATTCTGTACCGCTGGCGGTCTCCAAAGACCGGGGAATGATGGATCGATCGAACGCGAAGAAGGTTCGCCCTGCGGTAACGCGGGAATAATCCACCCGAGGAGCGATCCGATGGCGTCTCGCGTGCTGACGGTCTGGGACCCGGAAAACAAGGATTTCTGGGAACGGGAAGGCAAGCGTATTGCGAACCGGAATCTCTGGATATCCATTCCCGCGCTCTTCCTGGCCTTCGCCGTCTGGATGGTCTGGAGCGTGGTGGTTGTAAACCTTCCGACCATCGGGTTCCCATTCGACGCCAACAGCCTCTTCTGGCTCGCCGCGCTGCCCGGCCTGGCGGGCGCGACGCTCCGCATCTTCTACTCCTTCATGGTGCCGATCGCTCCGCATCTTCTACTCCTTCATGGTGCCGATCTTCGGGGGACGGAAATGGACCACCCTCAGCACCGCCTCCCTGCTGATTCCGGCGATCGGCATGGGCTTCGCGGTGCGAAACCCGGAAACGGGCTATTCGACATTCCTGGTCCTCGCGCTGCTGTGCGGTTTCGGCGGCGGAAACTTCGCCTCCAGCATGTCGAACATCAGCTTCTTCTTCCCCCAGGCCCAAAAGGGGACCGCGCTGGGACTGAACGCGGGGCTGGGGAACCTCGGCGTCAGCGCGATGCAGTTCCTGGTGCCGCTTGCCGTCACCGCGGGCGTGTTCGGGGCGTTCGGCGGGGAGCCGCAGATGGCCGTCGTCAAAGGGGTGTCCAGGCCGGTGTGGCTGCAGAACGCCGGGTTCATCTGGGTGCCGTTCATCGTCGCCTCCACACTGGCGGCGTGGTTCGGCATGAACGACGTCGCGAGCGCCAGGGCGTCGTTCCGTGAACAGGCGATCATCTTCCGGCGGAAGAACAACTGGCTCATGTGCTGGCTCTATCTGGGGACCTTCGGTTCCTTCATCGGCTACTCCGCCGGGATGCCGCTCCTTATAAAATCCCAGTTCCCCGGAGTGAATCCCACCCAGTATGCCTTCCTCGGCCCGTTGGTCGGCGCGATCATGCGGCCGGTAGGGGGCTGGGTTGCGGACAAATTGGGTGGCGCGAGGGTGACCTTCTGGAATTTCATCGTCATGGCGGCGAGTGCGGGCGGTATTCTCACATTCCTCCCCCAGGGCGGCTCCGGGGGCAACTTCTGGGGATTCCTTTCCATGTTCATCCTGATGTTCGTCACCACCGGGATCGGCAACGGCTCGACGTTCCGGATGATCCCGGTGATTTTCCTGACCGAACGGAAGCGGGAGGCGGAAGGGAAGGGGGTCGCCGCGCAGGAGCAGGCCCAAAAGGATGCGGCCAAGGAATCCGCGGCCGTCATCGGGTTCAGCTCGGCATTCGCCGCATACGGCGCATTCTTCATTCCGAAGGCGTTCGGCAGCTCCATCAGCCTCACCGGGGGCCCGGAATCGGCGCTGTACGGCTTCCTGATCTTCTATGTCACCTGCATCGTCGTGACGTGGTGGTTCTACTCGCGGAAGAACGCGGATATCCCTTGCTGACGGGGAGGGGCGGGCCGGGGGATCCCGGGGAATCAGGCCAGCAGGAGCTTGAATCCCGCGATGATCAAAACCACGGACAGCGCCCGGACGATGTCCGACGCGGGAATGCGGCTGCTGCCGAAAAATGAACCGGTGATCCCTCCGACCAGCGCGGCCGCGGCCAGGATCGGCGCATAGCGCGGCATCGCCTGAAGGCTGCTGGCATGCCCGAGCAGCCCGGCGGTGGAATTCACCAGGATGAACAGCGCCGCGACGGCGGAAACCTCTTTCGCCCTTCCCCAATTCAGCAGCAGGAGCAGGGGGCTCAGGAACACGCCTCCGCCGACTCCGGTCAGGCCGGACAGGAAACCGAGCGCCGCTCCGACAGACAGCGCCACCGGGATGGAAGGCCGCCCCACTTCCCCGGTTTCGCGGTCCTTCCGGGGGAAAAGGCGGCAGGCCGAGGCCAGGAGCACGATCCCGACGAGCGGCTGGTACACGTGCGCGGGCAGGCTGAGCCGGCCGCCGAGAAAGCTGAAGGGGATCGAGGCCGCCGCGAACGGCCAGAACAGGTTCCAGGAGAAATGACCGGCGCGCGAAAAACAAAAGGTGGCGACGGACGAGACCAGGATGTTCAGGACCAGCGCGGTCGGCTTGAAGACGGCCGGAGCGAAGCTGAACAGGGCCAGGATGGCGATGTATCCGGATGCCCCGCCGTGGCCGACGATGGAGTAGAGAATCGCGACGATGAGGATGCAGGCCGCGAGAAGCAGCAGGAGGGAAGCGCTCACGGACACGCCTTCGCGCGGGACATCGGGCCGGTCTCCCCCTCAGAAGCGGAGCCTGGTGAACTTGCGGTCCACCATTCCATTGAAGTTCTTTTTCAGAGAGTGGAATTTTTCGAGGAGGGCGGTCGCCTGCGGGCTGAGGGTGGATTCCCCTCCGCCGGCACCCCCCTTCTGACGGACCACGAGGGGGAATCCCAGCCGTTTTTCCATCGCGTCGATGTAGCTCCACGCCTTGCGGTACGGGATGCCCATCTCCCTCGCGGCGGCGTTGATCGAACCGGTCTCCCGGATGAGGCGAAGCAGATCCTCGCGTCCCTGGCCGAATACAGGTTTTCCGTCCAATTCCAGCCAGATCTTGGAACGCACCCGGAGTCCGGAATCCCGGTCGCTCACAGGAGGAATCTCCTTTCGATGAAATCCGTTACCGAAACGGCGTCGTTGATGTCCAGTCGCGGGACATCCAGGTCCAGCGGTTCGTCGCTGGCCACCGCCAGCAGCATCGGATCGTGCTCCTCCCCGCGGCAAAGCAGGTTGGGGCTGCGCTCCCTCCGGTGCACTTCGATTTTCGGCAGGGCGCTCGACCGGAACCCCTCGGCCAGGACGATGTCCACATCCGTGAAGAACGCGGAAAGGAGGTCCTCCACCGGAGGCGACGCGGCGTGCCGTTTCACCAGGGCCAGCTTTTCGGGCGAAGAGATCACCATGGTGTCCGCGCCCGCGGCGGTAAGCCGGTAGCTGTCCTTGCCCGGCCGGTCGATGTCGAAACGGTGGGCGTCGTGCTTGATGGCGCCCACCCTGTATCCACGGTCCTTCAGACGGGAGATGACCTGTTCGAGCAGGGTCGTCTTTCCGGAGCCGGATTTCGCCACGAACGCAACCGCCTTTACGGTCAGGGAGGGAGCCATTTGGATGCGTTATACCAAAACCGCATAACGTTCCGCAACAGCGAGTGCCTGCACCCCGGAAGGGAACGAGGGTCGGCGGACCGGGCGTTTTCCTTCCCGGTTACGTTACCGGGCTCCGTCAGCCGGATTTCGCCGGGGCGCGGGATCTCCCCGCAGGCGGCGGTAGATCCGCCCGGCGAGGAGGGCGAAGAGGCAAAGGAAGGCGGCCACGACGGCGAGGATCGCGATGGGGTGCGCGACCGCGACGTAGCTCCCGGCAACGGCCAAAACGTCCTCGAACAGGCTCAGCACGATGTTGCTGAACGGCTCCGGGCTCTGGTTCACCAGCAGCCGTGCCCCCGACTTCGCCGAGTGGGAGGAGAAGGCCACCCCGCCGCACAGCAGGATGACGGCGATCTCCGCCGCGGGATCCAGCCGTCCGACGGCCGCGAAGGCGATCAATGCCGCGCCGGCAGGCCGCAGGAAGGCGTGGATCGCGTCCCACAGGGAATCCACCCAGGGCACCTTGTCCGCGAGGAACTCCATGACGGCGCAGATGCCCGCGGCGCCCAGCACATACGGGTGGGCGAGAATCGAAAGGGAGGCGAGTTCCGGCGGCAGGTGGAGCAGCCCGTACCAGAGGCAGAGCCCGACCGTGAGGACGGTCGCGTAGAGACGGATCCCGGCGAAGAGCGCGATACCCGTCACCGTTCCAAGGAGCGCGAGCGTCTTCATCGTCCCGCCGTCATCCTTCCCGTCCCGGAGTGACCGGCCCCCCCCCGATGGAGCGTATTCCCGATTTTCCTGCCATGTATTTTTTACTATGATCATGATTATCGCAATGCGCATCCGGTCGTATCGTACCGTGCCCGGACCGCGGTCCGGGGACCCGAACCCACAACCGAAAGGGGGAACGCCGATGAAGAAGACGCTGTTGGTCGTTTGCGCCATCGTGCTCGCCGCCTCGCTCGCCTTCGCGGGAGGCCCGAAGACGTACCAGGTGACGGGCCCCGTCCTCGAACTCAAGGACGACCTCATCGTGGTGCAAAAAGGGAAGGACCGGTGGGAGATCGGCCGGGGACCGGACACGAAGGTCACCGGGGAACTCAAGGTCGGCTCCAAGGTGACGATCGACTACAGGATGACCGCCGCCATCGTCGAGGTGAAGGACGCGAAGGAGAAGGAAACGAAGAAGAAATAACACCAGCCGGATGTCGCAGTATGCCGTTCATACCCCCGGAAACATCCCGGAAGGAGGGAAAACCGTCATGAAAAGGATACTTTCCATCACCGCAGTCCTGCTGTTTGCCGTTGCGCTCGGGGCGTGCTCCAGCGCGAAAGCCCCCGCCGAGCAGGCGATCAAGGCGGCGGAAGAAGCCCTGAATGCATCGAAGGCAGAAGCGATGAAGTACGTCCCGGACCAGGTCAAGAGCGTCGAAGACGCCCTGAAAGCGGCGAAGGACACCTTCGCCAAGGGGGATTACGCGGGGGCCACTACCGCCGCGACCGGCGTCGCCGCCAAGGCGAAGGATCTCGCCGCCGCCGCTGCCGCCAAGAAGGCCGAGCTGACGAAGGACTGGGAGGAGCTGAGCGCCGGGATGCCGAAAACGATCGCCGACATCCAGAGCCGCATCGACACCCTGTCCAAGAGCAAGAAACTGCCGAAGGGGCTGGACAAGGCGACACTGGAAAGCGCAAAGACCGGCCTGGCCGAAATCGGCACGTCGTGGGACGAGGCGATGAAGGCGTTCAAGGAAGGCAGCCTGGCGGATGCCCTCACGAAGGGGAAGGCCGCCCAGGAGAAGGCCACCGGGATCATGTCCACCCTCGGGATGCAGGCCGAACAAGCGGCCAAGAGCTGAACCGAAGGGTAAGGCGTCCGGAGACTGCAGGGGCCGCCGGGGGTGTTGTTTCCGCTTCGGGAGACAACGCCTCCGACGGCAGCTGTTCCTGCAGGCAAGCGCGATGCACACCGGAAGAGGGCGGAGACACCCGCCTTCTCCCGATCCGGTCCCATCGGGGTCAGAAACGCGCCTGGACCCGCGGCGCGACGAAGGGCGCCGGATCGTACTTCGCGGAACCCAGGTCCCACCCGTCGGTAACCGCACAGACCAGCTCGAGTCCCGCCCGAAGCTGTAACCTTTTCCATAATGGGAGCGCCTCTACAAGGTGAAGGCCGGAAACGGCCGAAAACGAACCGGGAGGTAACGAGATGAACGGGAAGGGCGGGATGTTCGCGATCGGGG
>JAGGAJ010000133.1 GCA_017889845.1 Deltaproteobacteria bacterium | reverse complement strand
GCGCTCAAGCTGAAGGAGATCTCCTACATCCACGCGGAGGGGTACCCCGCCGGGGAGATGAAGCACGGGCCCATCGCCCTGATCGACGAGCGGATGCCGGTGCTCGTGCTGTGCTCGAAGGGGGAGAGCTACGAGAAGACGTTCTCCAACCTGGAGGAGGCGCGCGCCCGCGGCGCCCAGGTGATCGCGCTCGGGACGGAAGGGGACGTTGCCCTCAAGGGAAAGGCGGAGGACGTGCTCTACCTGCCCGCCTGCGGCCGGTATGCGCGTCCGATCCTGGAGGTGGTCCCCCTCCAGCTGCTGGCGTACCACATGGCCGTGCTGAAGGGGACCGACGTCGACCAGCCCCGCAACCTCGCCAAGTCCGTCACGGTGGAGTAGCTTGTCCGGAGAGACCGTCCGGATGCCGGCTCTTTTCGTGGGGCACGGCAGCCCGATGAACGCGGTCGAGGAGAACGGGTTCAGCCGGGCGTGGGCGGAGGCCGCCGGATCCCTACCGCGGCCCGAATCCATCCTCTGCGTCTCCGCCCATTGGGAGACCGCGGGCACGCGGGTGACCGCGATGGAGCGGCCCCGGACGATCCACGACTTCCTCGGGTTTCCGAAATCCCTGTTCGAGGTGGAATACCCCGCTTCCGGGTCGCCGGGACTGGCCCGTCTCGTCCGCGAAACCGTACGGGCGACGCCCGTACGGGAGGATTCCGGGTGGGGGCTGGACCACGGCGCCTGGTCGGTTCTGCGCCGCATGTTTCCCGCCGCGGACGTACCGGTCGTGCAGCTGAGCCTGGACCGGACGAAAGGTCCGGCGTTCCACTACGCAGTGGGCAGGGAGCTGAGACTCCTGCGGGAGAAGGGGGTCCTGATCGTCGGGAGCGGGAACATCGTGCATAATCTGGGGTCGATGGTGTGGCGGGACACGGCGTATGACTGGGCCGTGGAGTTCGACGAACGGATGAAGGAGTTCATCCTCTCCGGGGATCACGGTGCGGTCATCGCCTATCCGGAGCTGGGGGAAGCCGCGCGCCTTTCGGTTCCGACCAACGAGCATTTCCTGCCGCTGCTCTACGTTCTCGCCCTTCAGGACGAAGGGGACCGTATCGGGTTCTTCGCGGAACAGGTGACGCTGGGCTCGATCTCCATGCGGTCCCTGCGGATCGGATAGCGGGACCGCGCAAAGGATATCTTCACGCCGTGCGCTATACTTTCACTGCCGGTAAAGGCCGCAGGAGGACCGCGATGGCACGCAAGCCGCCGAAGACGTACCGCACGCTGCAGAAAAAGCACCCGGAACTCCTGCGCGCCGTCGAGGCGCTCGGGGAGGCGGCGCGGAAGGCAGGACCGCTGGACGGGAAGACCTCCCACCTCGTCCAGCTCGCCGCAGCCGCGGCGGTCCGCTCCGAGGGGTCCGTGCACAGCCACGTGCGCCGGGCGCTGGAGGCCGGGGCGAAACCGGGCGAGATCCGCCACGCCCTGCTCCTGCTCACCTCCACGATCGGCTTCCCCACGGTGGCGGCGGCGCTCACCTGGGCGGGGGACGTGCTCGGGGAGTAGGGGAAAACGGACGCCGTGACGCTTGCCGACCCCATATTCACCGCCCTCGACCCCGACCAGCGGCGGGCCGTCCTCCACGACGGGGGCCCCCTCCTCCTCGTGGCGGGGGCGGGGTCCGGGAAGACCCGCGCGATCGTGGCCCGCATCGTCCGGCTGGTCCGGGACGGGGTGCACCCCCGGCGCATCCTCGGCATCACCTTCACGAACCGCGCCGCGGGGGAGATGCGGGAGCGCGTTGTGAAGACGCTCCGCGGCGGGGGCGACCCGTCCGTGGGGAGCCTCGTGTCCCGCTCCCTCTTCGGCTTCGATCCCGGCGCGTCCGATATCCCGTGGCTGGGCACCTTCCACGCCTTCGGGGCCACCCTGCTGCGCCGTCACGGCGGCCGGATCGGCCTGTCCCCCCGCTTCGTCATCTACGACACCCGGGACCAGCAGGATGCGCTGCGCCAGATCCTCAAGGACCTGAACGTCGACGAGAAGAAATTCCCTGCGTCGAGGTTCTGCTGGCTCATCGAGCGGGCGAAACGGGACGGCGTGTCGGTGGAGTCGGCGGCGATGGCCGCCGGGTGGCGCTTCCTCTCCATGGCGGGGGAGGTGGGAAAGGCGTATGACGCGGCGCTCTCCGAGGCGGGGGCGGTGGACTTCACCGACCTCATCCGCCTGCCGGTGACGCTGCTTACGGGCGCGCCGGACGTGCTGGAATCGGTGCGCGCCGATGTGCGCCACCTGCTCGTGGACGAGTTCCAGGACGTGGACGCGGCGCAGGCGGAACTCACCGGACTGCTCGCCCTGGGGGCGGATTCGTTCTGCGCCGTGGGGGACGAGGACCAGTCGATCTACGGGTGGCGGGGAGCCTCCGCCGCCCCCATGCTCTCCTTCGAGCGCCACTACCCGGGCGCGAAGGTGATCCACCTCTCCACGAACTACCGCAGCCGCGCCGCGATCCTGGCCGTGGCGGGGGCGCTCATCGCGCGGAACCGGATGCGGCGGGAGAAAACGATTGTTCCCGCGAGGGAGGGAGGTGAGGCGCCCGTCCTGGCCGTGTACGCGGACCAGGAGGCCGAGGCGCGGGAGGTGGCGGCGGCCGTCGCGCGGGAGATCCGGTCCGGCGTCCCCCCCACGGAGGTCGCGGTATTCTACCGCGTGAACGCCCAGTCCCGGGCGGTGGAGGACGCGCTCCGGATGCTGCGGATCCCGTACGTCCTGCGCGGCGCCCTCTCCTTCTACGAACGGGCGTCGGTGCGGGACGCGGTGTCGTACCTGAAATGGTTCCTCAACCCCGACGACGCGGTGTCGCTCAAGCGGATGCTGAAGTTCCCCCGCCGCGGGGTCGGGGACGTCACGCTGAACCGGGCCCGGGAGGCGGCGCGGCGGGAGCGGATCCCGCCCTCCGGGGCGCTGGTCCGGATCCCGAACCTCACGCCTCTGTTCTCCTTCCGCGACCTGTGGCGGGTGGAGCTGGCGCAGATGTCCCCCGCCGAGGCGCTGCACGCCCTGCTTTCCGGCGCCGGCTACCTCGGGGCCCTGGAGGCGTCGGCGCGGGAGGCCGGCCCCGACCGGGACGGGGCGGGAAAGGAAGAGGACCTCGAGAACGTGCGCGAGCTCTTCCGCGTGGCGGAGGGATTCCCCGGGACGGGGGAGGACGCCGTGCAGGAGTTCCTCGAGAAGATGACGCTGGCGGCGGAGGAGACGGGAGGAAAGGAGTCCGAGGCGGTGCGTTTGATGACTCTCCACAACGCCAAGGGGCTGGAGTTCGACGTGGTGTTCCTCGTGGGGCTGGAGGACGGCCTGCTCCCGCACTCGCGCTCCGCGGATTCCCCCTCCGAGCTCGAGGAGGAGCGCCGCCTCTTCTACGTGGGGCTGACGCGCGCCCGGGAGAAGGCGTTCCTCTCCCTGGCCCGCCGCCGCAACCTGTTCGGCTCCTTCCGCGACGCCGTCCCGTCGCGTTTCCTGTACGACCTGCCGTCCTCCCTGGTGAGCTGGGCGGACGCGCCGCCGCCCGCCGCCCGCAGTTTCACCCTCCCGGAGCCGGCGGGGCGACCACCGCGCCGGCAGGGAGAGCCGCGGTACGAGCCGGAAGGAGGGACCCCGTCCGGAAGGCCGCGCAGGGTGCGGCACCCGGTCTTCGGAGAGGGAACGGTCGAGGCGGTGGACGGGGAGGGCGCGGACCGGAAGATCATCGCCCGCTTCCCGGTCTACGGCCTGAAGAAGATCCTCGTCCGGGCGGTGTCGATGGAGTTCCTGGAATGATCGCTACGAGCCGATGAAGAGCTCGAACTCCCCTTCCCGCTCGCCCCCTTCGGGGCGCTGGTACGGCGGGACGGCGGGCAAGGGCCCGCGCCGGCGGAGAACCGCGAGAAGGAACGTGGCGGTGCCGGCGGCCATCATGGCGATTAGCAGGATCTGGCGCTTTCTCACGGACTCTCCCCCCGGGCGGCCGTTCCCGGCTGCGCCCGGTTCATTCAATCATTGTAGAGGAACAGCCCCCGGTCGCCAAGCCCGAACGCATCACCGGACCGGCGGTTTTTCCGGAATATAACATCACGGCGTCCCGTTGTTCACCCCCCCCGGCTGCCCCGGGGGCAGTCTTGCGCACCCCGGAAGAAACGTGATACTCCTTGATTTTCCGGGACGGCCGCGGAAACTCGCCGGGGGCACCCGAATCTTAAGAGGAGTCGTGCATGTCCGCCGAGCGGTGGAAGGAAGACGAGGTTCTTCTCGAACGGCTCCGCAAGGGGGCCCCGGAGGCGGTGACCGAGCTGCTCCGCCTCTTCCAGGGGAAGATCTTCAACCTCGCGATGTCGATCCTGAAGAACGAAAGCGACGCCGAGGAAGCCACCCAGGACGTGTTCATGACGGTGATCCGGAAGGCGGACACCTTCAAGGGGAACTCCGCCCTCTACTCGTGGATGTACCGGATCTGCGTGAACACCTGCCTGATGCGGCTGCGCGGCAAGCGGCGCAACGACACCGTTTCGATCGAGGAGTTCATGCCCGTCTTCACCGAGGAGGGGATGCACGCCTCCCCGATGGACGACTGGAGCAAGGAAGTCGAGCGGAAGGCGCTCAACGAGGAACTGGGGCAGATGATCCGCAAATTCACCGACCAGCTCTCGGAGAAGTACAAGGTGGTCTTCGTCCTGAGCGATGTCGAGGGGCTGTCCAACGAGGAGACGGCCCAGATCCTGGGCCTCACAGTACCGGCGGTCAAGTCCCGCCTCCATCGGGCCCGCCTCTACCTGCGCGAGCAGCTCTCCCGCTACCTGCTCGAAGGGAAGGCGGGTTGACCCGATGAACTGCAAGGAGCTCGCCTACATGCTGGCGGACTACTTCGACGGTTCGATGGACCCCCGCCTCCGGGAGGAGCTCGACTCCCATATCGCCCTGTGCGAGCCGTGCATGCGATTCGCGAAGACGTACCGGACGACGTGCGACAAGACCCGGGAGCTCCGGATGGACATCGAGTACCAGATCCCGCAGGACGTACGCAGCCGCCTGGAGAACTTCGTCCG
>JAGGAJ010000132.1 GCA_017889845.1 Deltaproteobacteria bacterium | reverse complement strand
GCGGGTTGCTGCCTTTACGGGAAATTGATGTCGAGCTGTACGGTGGCGGTGTTCTGCCCCGCCCGGTCCTTGTTGTTGTAGATGTCGTAGCCCAGGATGACGCTCACGTTCTTGGCGAAGGCCCAGGAGACGCCGAAGCTGGTCGCGCCGTAGGCGTTCTTCCCTCCCTGGTAGTCGACGGCCACCCAGAGCTTCTCGGAGATCTCGGTCATCGTGCGGTCCCAGGACGCCAGGATTCCGGCGTCGTCCCCTTTCGCCCCGGCGGCGTCGTACACGGTGGCCACGGACGCCTTCTTGTTCAGCCCGTAGTAGCCGACGGAGAACCGCCCGGCGACGGGGAGTGTCTTGGCGACGAGGCCGTACCAGATGTTGGCGTTCGTGCCGGTCTTCGTGTACGCCCCGGTCGACTCGTCGAGGTTCCCCGACTTCGTGCCGAAGTTGTATCCGCCGAAGGCAACAGCCGGCTGCCACTTGAAGTAGGCGTCCTCGGGGATCCCCACCTTCGCGTTGAAGTAGAGGGGGTGGCCGTCGAGGCCCGCGGAGGTGTTGAAGCCGCCATACTGCAGGTCGATCCCGACCTCCGCCTGGAACTTCTGCCAGGGGAGGACGCCGACGGTCACGCCCAGGTCGGTGAAGGGCGGGGCGTTGACGCCGGACGGCTCGTCGCTGGTCCGGATGTACGTGTCGACCCCGAGGTGTACCGTCTTGAACGGCTGGATGTCCGTGGAGGGGATCCAGATCTGTGTGGACGGGGTGGCGGACGCGACACTCGCCACGATCCCGCACAGGGCGAACGCCGCGAGAGAGACGCCGATCCCCCGGATGATCCTGCTGCGCTTGTTCATGATGCCCTCCTTGCACGGAGAATATGTCGTGCTTGCCGGTGGAGGAGCATCCGCCGTGCCAACCTGGGGAAGTGCCGGCGCGGCGGGGGTGAAGTCCCCGGAAGGAAACGGAAAACAGGGGGGAGGGACCGGCAGGGAGGGCGGGTGCCCCTCGTTCTGTGTCGCGACAATATTGTCGGTAAATCTACATCAATGGCGGGATCGCGTCCCGGGGGTCATCCTTTCCAGGGGGACGACAGGCGGTGCTTCTTCATCTTGTAGGCAACCTGGCGGGGTGTCCACCCGAGCACCTTCCCTGCCCGCGTGATGACCCACCCGGCGGTTTCCAGCGCCCTGCGCAACTCCTCGCGCTCCAGCTCCTTGAGATACTCGGCGCGGGGCTTCCCGCCCGCGCCGGCGTGCGCGGACCCCTCCGGAGGCGCGGAAGGGCCTGGAGCCAGGGACACGAGGGGTTGCCCGTAGGCTCCCGTTGCCGGCGGTGAGGGGGATACGCGGATCGCCCGGGGGAGGTCCTGCGCCTGGGCGACCGGAGCCTTCGCCATCACCACCGTGCGCTCCACGAGGTTCTCCAGCTCCCGCACGTTCCCCGTCCAGCGGTACTCGAGGAGCAGGTCGAGGGCGTCCTTCGAGAAGGTCACCCCTTTCCCGTGCTCCCGGTTGAACCGCTCCAGGAAATGCTCCGTCAACGGGAGGATGTCCTCCCGGCGGTCCCGCAGCGGGGGGAGGAATATGGGGATCACGTTCAGGCGGTAATACAGGTCCTCCCGGAACGTGCCGGCGGTCACCATCCGTTCCAGGTCCGCGTTCGTGGCCGCGATGATCCGCACGTCCACGGGGACGGACCGGTTCTCGCCGAGGCGCTCGAACTTCCGCTCCTGCAGCACGCGAAGCAGCTTGACCTGCGTCGGGAGCGGGATGTCGCCGATCTCGTCGAGGAAGATCGTCCCCCCCGACGCCTCCTCGAAGCGCCCCTTCCGCTCCTCGACCGCCCCGGTGAACGCGCCCCGCTTGTGGCCGAACAGCTCGGACTCCAGGAGCGTCTCAGGGAGCGCGGCGCAGTTCACGGCGACGAAGGGTCGCTCGGCGCGGGGTCCCCCCTGGTGGATCGCACGGGCGATCATCTCCTTCCCGGTCCCGCTCTCGCCGCGCAGCAGGACCGTGGCGCGGGAGGAGGCCACGCTGGTCACCGCGGCGAACACCTCCTGCATCCGCTTGCTCTGCCCCACGATGTTCTCGATCCGGTACGTCTTCCGGATCGTCTTCTCGAACTCCTGCCGCTGTCGCTGGAACTCGTCCTGGAGCCGCTCGATCGCCTTGTGGAGCTTCAGCGCCTGGCCGATGAGGCATCCGACCACGGCGAGGGTGCGGCCGTCCCCCTCCAGCGCCTGCGTGCCCGTGCGCCCGATCCGCTCGGCGGTGAGGACCCCCAGCGTCTCGGCCCCGATCCGGATGGGCACGGAGAGGTAGGAGAGCGGACCGTCGGAGGGTTTCCCGTGGGCGCGGGTCTTGTCCAGGAAGGAAGGTTCCTTCCGCACGTCCGGGAGGGCGATGGGGCTCCCCGTCTTCATCGTCTTCCCGACGATCCCCTCTCCCCAGACGTATCGCGCGCGCTCGCGCTGTTCCGCCGAGTAGCCGGAGGCGATCTCCATCCGGATCTCCCGGGTGGCCTCGTCGGGGCGGAAGATGGCGGCTCGGTCGAATCCCAGGAAGCTCTGCAGGGTCCGGAGGGTGGTCCCCAGCGCGCGCTCGAGGTTCTGCGTGGAAGTGAGGATCTTGGCCACCTCGTGGATGGCCGCGATCTCCGCCTTCTCGGGGGATCGATGTTCGGTCACACGGGGATTATAGCGTACTCGCCGAATCCATTACCCGATCGCCCAGGATACGAGGGCCAGGAACAGGTTGAATCCGAGGTATACGGCTGCCGCCCCCGTAAGGGTGAAAAAGAGGGTCATCTTCACCGCAAGGTAGACGTTGGACTGTTCCCGGGGTTCCGGTACCCTCCAGAGGAACTCCTCTTCGAGGATGCCGGGTTGCCACCGGGTAAGGGAATCCTTCGGCATCCGGGAAGCGGGAACATCGGTTGCGGGGACTTCCGCTACGATTTCCGCACGTCGGGGAACCGCAATGGGAATCTCCGTGCGGATCCTGCCAGAGATGTCCATGGTGTCGGAGATCGGCCGGAGCCGGTACGACTCCCGGAAGCGGAGAAGGTCCACGAGGTTGTCCGACATCGGCTCCACGGCCGGCAATTCCTCCGCGACCGAAACGGCCATGGGGGCGGATCGCACCGACCGCATCGCGACGGGTTCCCTCCCCACGGCAGGAGGCGGATCCGCATTCGGGAAGGACAGCGGCTCCCGGGGATTTGCCCGGAAACCGGAAAAGACGCGTTCCTGCGGGGTGGACGGTTCAACCGGGACGGACACGACGATCGGATGGCCGCACCGACGGCATCGGAAACGCGCACCCTGGTATCCCGCTATCAAGGCCCGGTCGAAACGGAAACGGGCACCGCATGCATCGCACCGGATGGATACCGGGTTCCCTTCCATCGTTTCTCCCCGAATGTGTCGGTCCGGAACAGGGTATGGGTCCAAATTATCAAGCAAGAAATATTCCTTCTGTTTTATAATCCGTTTCGCACGTTGTATATTGGCGAAACCGTTTGGGTATCCGGCACACGAGAACCGTTCGTGGCTTTTCTGCCTCGAAAAGGGTAGGCCAGGAGTGGCAAAACTTCGGACACATTGGCGATATATTTTCCCCGAAAGGTCTGGCGTATAATGCGGTAGCCGGGAGGCTGTTCCCGCCGACGGTCCGGCCTTCGGCCGCTTCTGGTCCTCCGTCTTTGGGAAAGCAACCCTCGAACCGGCCAGGGATTCGGGAAGGAGCAGAAACGATGGCGAAACGTTCCAGGTTCCTTTCGGGGGCGCGCATCCTTCCCCCGCCGGTGGGGCGCAGGGCGGCCGCCTCGGACCTCGTGGAGCGGACCTTCCTCGCCTACAACGCGGGCCGGTTGCGGGAAGGGGCGCGGCTGCTGGCCGAGCGGATGTTGCGGCCGGGAGTGACCGTCGGCCTGTCCCTGACCGGGGCGCTCACCCCGGCGGGGCTGGGCGTGTCGTGCCTGGTGCCGCTCCTCAAGGCGGGGTTCGTCGACTGGGTCGTCTCCACCGGCGCGAACCTCTACCACGACGCCCACTTCGGCCTAGGGCTCCCGATGCACGCCGGCTCGCCGTTCCTCGACGACCGCGTGCTGCGGGAGGAGGGGGTGGTGCGCATCTACGACGTCCTCTTCGCCTACGACGTGCTACTCGACACGGACGCCTTCTTCCGGCGGGTGCTGGACCTGCCGGAGTTCCAGGCGGAGATGGGCACGGCGGAGTTCCATTACCGCCTCGGGCGGTACATGGCGGAGCGGGAGAAGGCGCTGGGGAGCGGGGAGGTCAGCGTGCTGGCGGCTGCGTGGCGGTACGGCGTGCCCGTCTACACCTCCTCGCCGGGCGACTCCTCCATCGGGATGAACGTGGCCGCCATGCGCCTGGGCGGGAGAGGCGTGCGGTTCGACGTCTCCCTCGACGTGAACGAGACGGCCGCGATCGTCTACGACGCGAAGCGGCGCGGCGGGAAGAGCGGCGTGTGGATAGCCGGCGGCGGATCGCCGAAGAACTTCATCCTCCAGACGGAACCGCAGATCCAGGAGGTTCTCGGCCTCGACGAGAAAGGGCACGACTACTTCCTCCAGATCACCGACGCCCGCCCCGACACCGGCGGGCTTTCGGGCGCCACCCCGTCGGAGGCGGTCTCCTGGGGGAAGGTGGACCCGGACCGGCTGCCGGACACGGTGGTGTGCTACCTCGACTCGACCGTGGCCCTGCCGCTGCTGTGCGCCTACGTGTTCGACCGCGTGGGGAAGCGGCCCAGGAAGCGTCTCTACGACCGGCGCGGGGAGATGCTCGCCTCCATGACGCGCGCGTACCGGAGGGCCGTAGGCGCGGGCAAGGTGACGCAGAAGCGGAAGGTTTCCCGCTAACCCCCCTTACAAACCGGGACGTAGCTGATACTTACAAAAGTTGAAACTCACCGTGGAATTGTAAGCTTCCAGCTACGTCCCCTATTGTAAGTCGCCTGTTGCGGCTATGGTCCCGTGAGGTGGAGAAGGAGTCTCCCGGCGGCCCAGGCGTCCGCCTCCGCGCGGTGGAACGACTCGCCGATGCCCAGCTCGCGGCAGATTACGGGGAGGGAGTGCGACCGGAACCGTCCGGTCCGGCGGGCGAGGACCAGGGTGTCGAGGACCGGGTTCCGG
>JAGGAJ010000131.1 GCA_017889845.1 Deltaproteobacteria bacterium | reverse complement strand
CCGGGATCGCCCGGCTTGCCGATTGCAACTGCGTGGTCGTTAGCATGCCGGTCTGCATGCTTCCCGTGGTTCTCGTCGCTATGAGCCGGCGCTCGGATGACGAAAACGAGGCTCAGGACAAGCGCGTATGCGATGATCGGTCGCTTCATATGTCGGCCCTCCCATTGTCTTCGGTTGTTCCCATAGACAGCTAAGATGCAAGAGTCGCCCTTTTTCATTCGTAGGCGATGCTCCCTTCGGGTGCCGGTATCGGCAGGTTCAAGCATCGCGCCGCAGGCCATACTTCTCGATGCGGTACACGAGGATGTGCCGCGGGACCCGAAGATAGGCCGCTGCCTGAGTAATGTTCCATCTCTTCAGGCGAAGCACCATCTCGATCACCTGCTTTTCCAGGTCGATCAGAGACAGTCCTTCGGGCGGGAGCGCCGGGAGATCACCGCCCCCCCCAAACGAGGGAAGCGCCCCCTGCCACGATTTGGCGGGAGGCGTCGGCAGGTCCTCGAGGGATGCCTCGGTCCCCCGACACAGGATAACCAGGCGCTCGCAGGCATTTTTCAACTCCCGGACGTTCCCCGGCCATGGCCGTCTCCCGAATTCCAGCATCACGTGGGACGGCACTACTACATCCCGCGCCTCCGCCAGTTCTCTCACGAAATGCTCCACAAGGGACGGAATGTCTTCCGGTCTCTCCCGCAACGGAGGCACGTGGATCCCGACCACGTTCAGGCGGTAGAAGAGATCTTCGCGGAAAGCCCCGGCGCGGATCCGCTCCTGGGGATCCTTGTTCGTCGCGGCGACGATCCGCACGTCGATCGGTACCGGCGTATCCCCGCCCACGGCATCCACCACTTTCTCCTGGAGGACCCGCAGGAGCTTGGCCTGAAGCGGGAGCGGAATCTCTCCGATCTCGTCGAGGAACAGCGTGCCGCCCTGGGCTTGCCGGAATTTCCCGAGCCGTTCCTTGACGGCTCCGGTGAAGGCGCCTTTGGCGTGGCCGAAGAGTTCCGATTCCAGAAGTTCTCCAGGGATGGCGGCGCAGTTGACCGCCACGAAGGGACCTTCCGCCCGTTGGGACCGGACATGGATGCGCCGGGCGATCACTTCCTTCCCGGTCCCGCTCTCGCCGGTGATCAGTATGGTGGCGTCGGTCCCCGCGACCCGATCGGCGATCTCCAGAACCCTCTTCATTGGCGGGGAGGTCCCCACGATCTCCCTCTCCACGCCTTTGGCCCGGATCCTCAGGGATCGCACCTCCGCCTCCAGGCGGCACCGGTCGAACGCCCGTTCCACGGAAAGGAGGAGTTGATCTCTGTGAAAAGGCTTCCCGATGAAGTCGTATGCTCCCGCTTTCATCGCCTCGACGGCCATCTCCACATTGCCGAACGCCGTGATGACCAGGACCGGGAATCCGGGCGCCTGTTTCTTGATCCGCCGGAGTACCTCGATCCCGGAGATGCCCGGCATCTTCACGTCGGTGATGACGAGGTCGACCTTTTCCGGCGAGAAAAGCGAGAGCCCCTCCAAACCGTCCGAGGACTGGGTAACCTCATAACCGGCCTTCCGAAGGTTGAACAGGGCCACTTCGCGGCCGGCCTGGTCATCATCAATGAAAAGGATGCGACCTTTCATCTCATCGTGCCTTCCCCACCCCGGCACCTCCTCGACTGTGGACACGGGAGCTGGATTCGCTTGACGTCGTAACAGCCGTGGAATCGGAGGTTCGTTGAAAGCCTTATCCGGCTATAGCAGCAAAGTGTGTACCGCAGGCAATGCAGGATTCCCCATATTGAGGAAAATCGAATGGTTGTACGTTGTGATGGGGCGGTATGAGGTAAATCACCTTGTGGATGTTGAAGACTATTCTTCTACGCGGTGAGACATTTCTTCGTCAATACCGCGGGTAACGTGGGCACGGGGTCTGAGGGTGCGTGTCCGGGGATGGCTGGATTACAGCCGGGCAGGCCAACCCTGATGAAAAGCGAGATATCGCCCCTATAGGCCAGGGTCGACCGGCGCATCCGGTTTGCACCGATCGACCCTGGTAGGGTTCCCCACACCATGATACTAGTACGTGTCGATCCCGATCCTGTAGACCACCCCGCCAATCTCGACGGTGGGAAACTGACTCGTCGCAAGGCTCCCTGACTTCATACGCCGGACTTCATCCGCGGGGAGACCGCCTGTCTCCACAGGCGGGCGCACCTGCCATCCCAGCGCACTCTCGGGGTCGGCATTCTGAATAAGGTCCCCTTCCCGTTCCGTCTGTGTCTGGCCCGCGAACGCGGGGCTTACCACCGTGACTGCCGCCAATACCATCGCGAGAACCAACATCCCTGCCGCATACGCCTTCATCGCCTCTCTCCTCCTTGCGGTTTTCGTTCGGGGGCTACTTCCCCCCTCTTGCCAGGATAAAAAGCATATGACATGCCAATCGGCTCCATCGCACAACGTGCCGATGGAACTACGGTTTTCGGGACACGGTATTTCCGAAGAAACCGGGTATGAAGAATAGTTTCACCAGGGCAAAGACTATTCCATACAGGGCGGGTGAGGCTGATGATGGTGAAAAAATGAGGGAGAAGGCCAGACAGCATGAGTGGGCGCCAGAACTTGAAATCTCCCGATTTTTTCCTTGACACGCTCACCCCGAAACAATACCCTACATACCCTATAGTATTTGTTGATTAAATATTTCCACCCAGGAGGAACCATGAAACGCCTGTTCGTCTTGCTCGTTGTTGCGCTGTTTGTCGCTCCCCACGCTTACGCCGAACCGATCAAGGTGAACCTTCACTCCTGCTGCGTCACGGAGGACGCCACGACGAAGGAGATCCTCCCGGCGTTCAGGAAGTATTACAAGGAGAAGTTCGGCAAGGACGTGGACGTCTCCGCCTCGTTCGCCGGTTCGGGGACGCTCAAGAACCAGATCCTGGGCGGCGCACCGGTGCAGGTCGCCGTCCTGTCCTCCGAGCTCTACCTGGACCAGTTGAAGGAGAAGGGGTTGATCGCATCCGACTGGCGGAAAAACCCGAACAAGGGAGCGGTGATCAAGTCCGTCATCGTGTTCGTCACGCGGAAGGACAACCCGAAGGGGCTCAACACCTTCGAGGACCTTGCGAAACCCGGCACGAAAGTCCTCCACGCCAGCCCGGACACGTCGGGCGGGGCGCAGTGGGCGATCTTCGCGATCTACGGCGCGGGAGCGAACTTCAAAAACCTTTCCTTCGGTCCCGAGGACGGGGGCGTGAAGCTTCTGTCGGCCGTGGAGAAGAACGTGATCGCCCAACCGGAGTCCGCGCGCCAGACCTTCGTGCAGTTCGACGCGGGATTCGGGGACGCCATCGTGACGTACGAGAACGAAGCCCTGCTGGAGAAGGCCAAGGGGCGTGAATACATGATCGCCGTCCCCCGAAAGACGATCGAGACGGAGTGGAAGGTCGCCCGGATCGACAAAAACATCAAGCCGGAGCAGGAGCACGTGGTTAGCGAGCTGATCCAGTTCCTCTACACCGCAGGGGCACAGCGTTCCTACGCGAGGTTCGGTTTCCGGCCCGTGGACTCGAAGATTGGAAAGGAGTTCCAGGGGAAATACGCGACGGTCGCCGAGCCGTTCACCGTCGACGACCTGGGCGGATGGCAGAACGCGCGGAAGAACGTGATCGAGAACGCCTGGAAGAAGACGCAACAGAAGTAATGCGGAGTTCCGATGGGCCGGTCCCGGAACATGGATTCCCTCGTGCGGGGAGCGACGTTCGCCGCCGCACTGGGGCTATTCATCCTCCTGATCCTCCTCCCACTGGTTTCCCTGAACCAGTATGCGGTACGGGAGGGATTCGGGGTGTTCTGGGACCGGCTCAGGAACCCGGACGCCGTGGGCGCCCTGCGCCTGACCGCCCTCGTCGCCCTGGCCACCACCGCCGTCAACGGCGTCATCGGAACGGCGATGGCGTTCCTTCTCACGCGCTACCGGTTCCCGGGACGGAAAGCCGTCAACGCCCTCGTGGACATCCCGCTGGCCATCCCCACGGTCGTGACCGGTTTCGCCCTGCTCTTGATGTATGGTCCCCTGGGGCCCCTCGGGAGATTCCTGGGCGACCACGACATCCAGGTCATGTTCTCCTTTCCCGGCCTGCTCCTGGGTCACGTCTTCGTGACGTTCCCGTTCATGGTGCGCGCGGTGGGGGCCGTCCTGGAGTCCGTCCCCCGGTCCGGGGAGGAGGCGGCCCGGACGCTGGGGGCGAAGGAGTGGCAGGTGTTCGCCTTCGTCACCCTCCCCGCGATCCGGGAGGGGATCGTGGCGGGGGCCTTTCTGACCTTCTCCCGGTCGCTGGGGGAATTCGGGGCCTCCATCATGGTGTCGGGAAACCTCGTCGGGAGGACCCAGACAGGCCCGCTCTACATCTTCTCCCGTTTCAATACGGGGGACGTCGAGGGCGCGTCGGCCATCGCCATCCTGCTGGCGTTGGCTTCCTTCCTCATCCTCCTGGGGCTCCAACTCGTACAGTCGTCGGGCGGCAGGAAGGCGGAGGTGGCATGAATACCCCGCACCTGTCGCTGGAAAACGTCGGGAAGTCGTTTGGCGACCGGCCCGTTCTCACCGGCGTGTCGCTCGAGGTCCAAGCCGGCGAGATGCTCGCCATCCTCGGCCCCAGCGGGTGCGGGAAATCGACGCTGCTTCGCATCGTGGCGGGGCTCCTGTGCAAAGATCGCGGGACGGTCACCATCGCGGGAAAGGACATGGAGGATGTCCCTTCCCGGGACCGGAACATCGGTTTCGTCTTCCAGGATTACGCGCTCTTCCCCGGGAAGACAGTCCGGGAGAACGTCGCCTTCGGGCTACGCGTGCGAGGGGTCGCCTCCCCCGAGATGAACCGGAAAGCCTCCGACATGCTCGACCTCGTCGGCCTTTCGGAGGAAGTGGACCGTCCCGTGGAGAAGTTATCCGGGGGGCAGCGGCAGAGGGTGGCCCTCGCCCGGGCGCTTGCAGTGTCCCCTTCCCTCCTGCTCCTGGACGAACCGCTTTCCGCGCTGGACATCAAGGTCCGGGAGCGGCTTCGGCGGGAAGTCGCCGCGGTGCAGAAGAAGGTGGGGATCGCGACCCTGTTCGTCACCCACGACCAGCAGGAAGCGATGGAACTGGGGGACCGGATCGCGGTGATGAACGACGGGT
>JAGGAJ010000130.1 GCA_017889845.1 Deltaproteobacteria bacterium | reverse complement strand
CGGGAAGCCGATCCGGGAGTCGTCGTTCATCGACATCCCGTTCGCGATCGACCATTACCGCTACTTCGCCGGGGTGCTGCGCAACCTCCAGGGGACCACGCAGACCATCGATCCGGCAACGCTCCACCTCACCCTGCGGGAACCGCTCGGGGTCGTGGGGCACATCCTCCCGTGGAACTTCCCGCTCCTCCTCGCGGCATGGAAACTCGCCCCGTCGCTGGCCGCCGGGAACACGGTCGTGCTGAAACCGGCGGAGCAGACCCCGGTCACCGCCCTCGAGCTCGCCAACGACCTGCGCGACCTGCTGCCCCCCGGGGTCCTGAACGTCGTCACCGGGTACGGCCCCGACGCGGGAGCCCCCCTGGCCAGCCACCCCGGGGTGCGCAAGCTCTCCTTCACGGGTGAGACGACGACGGGGCGCCTGATCCTCCAGTACGCCTCGGAGAACATCGTTCCCGCCACGATGGAGCTCGGCGGGAAGAGCCCGCACATCATCTTCCCCGACGCGGACGTGGAGCGGGCCATCGAGGGGGTGTTGATCGGAATCTTCTTCAATCAGGGGGAGGTCTGCACCGCCGGTTCCCGCCTGTTCGTCCACGACACGATCTACGACTCCTTCATGAAGAAGCTCGTGGCCAAGGTCAGGGGGATCAAGGTAGGCGACCCGATGAAGGAGGACACCCAGCTCGGGCCGATCGTCTCGCGGGAGCAGATGGAGAAGGTTCTCTCCTACATCGAGATCGGGAGGAAGGAAGGGGCGACCGTCCTGTGCGGGGGGACGCGCGTCGTGGACCCCGAGCTCGCCAAAGGGTTCTTCGTCGCCCCGACGGTCCTCGGAAACGTGAAGAACAAAATGCGGGTCGCGCAGGAGGAGATCTTCGGGCCGGTCCTGTGCGTGATCCGGTGGAAGGATTACGACGGCATGATCGCCGAGGCGAACGATACCCCCTACGGCCTCGGGGCGGGGCTCTGGACGGAGACCCTCCCCCTCGCGGTCAAGACGGCCAAGGCGCTGCAGGCGGGGACGGTGTGGGTCAACACGTACAACGCCCTCGCCGCCGGGGCGCCGTTCGGCGGGTACAAGAAGAGCGGCTTCGGGCGGGAGTGCGGGTTCGAGACCCTGATGTACTACACCCAGACCAAGAGCGTCTTCGTCAACACGGCGGAGAAGCCGATGGGCCTGTACTGAACGGCGGGACGGTGGACCTCCGCTTCACCGACAGGGCCCGGACCCTCCTCGCGGAGATCCGGGCGGAGAATCCGTCCGACACGCTGGTGATACTGGTCGGGGGCGGCTGTTGCGAGAACACCGCCCCCATCCTGATGAAGAATTTCCGCGTGGGGCGGAGCGACCGCCGGATGGGGGAGGCGGAAGGAGTGGGCGTGTACGCCTCGGCGGACGTCTACCCCCTCATCGAGGGGACCCCGTCGGTCATCGACGTGACGGACGGGACGGGGGCGGGGAGCTTCTCGCTGGAGGTACGCCGCGGCGTCCGGCTGACGCTGCGGCCCCTCCAGCCCTAGACGACTCCGCGCTCCCCCAGTTCCTTGAGCTTTTCGCCCCCCAGGCCCAGGTATTTCCCGTAGATGAATTCGTTGTCCGCGCCGACGGGCCGGCACGCCCACTTGATCCTGCCCGGGGTCCGGGACATCGACTTGAACGAGGAGTTCGGCACCAGGACGTCCCCGTAGTGCGGGTCCTCCATCCGGACGAACGTCCTCCGTTCCTTCCAGTGTTCCCGCTTCAGGACATCCCCGGGGGTCTCCAGCCGGCCGGCGACCACGGTCCCCTTCCTGTCGGGCCTTTTCCCGTATTCGTCGATCATCTGCTGGATCTCCCCGGTCGTGCGCGTCACCGTGAACCGTTCGATCTCGTGCTGGATGACGGGCTGGTTCTCGGGATTCAGACGCTCCCGGATGGTGGGAAACCGCTCCCGCAGGTCGGGGCGGTCCATGATCTCGCACAGGGCGGTCCAGTTGGGGTCCGAGAAGCCGGAGATGAAGGTGAATCCGTCCCTGCACTTCACGTACGTGTAGGGAAAAACGGCGTAGTCGTAATTCCCGGCCCTGGGCATCTGGCGCCCCGACATGTGGAAAAACTGCATGACGTAGTTCGATATGGCCATCAGCCCTTCCGGCGGCGAGGCGTCGACGAACTGCCCCTTGCCCGTCCTCCGCTTGTGGAACATGGCCATGAGGATCCCGAACGCGGCCCAGGCGCCGCCGGCGTACCACCCCATCCAGTTCCCCTGCTTCAGGGGTCTCTTGTACCCGGGGGGCACTTCGGGGTCGAGATCGGGCTCGCCGGTGACGGACATGACGACGCCCCTTGCCTGGTCGAGGATGTCGTACCCCGGCTGGCCGGAATATTTCTCCGCGTCGGCCCCGAACTGGCCGTACGTGTGGATGGCGGAAAAGATCAGGCCGGGGTTGCTTTCACGAAGGGGACCGTACCCGAGCCCCAGGCCGTCCATGTACCCCGGCCGGAAGGTGTGGATCAGCACGTCGGCTTTCCGCGCGAATCGCCGGAAAAGGGCCTTCCCCTCCTCCGCGGCGATGTCCAGGGTGATGTGGAACTTGTTCCGCCCCTCCGTGATGTACCCTAGGCCGGCGTCCCCGATCATCATCCCGTACGGGGTCATCTTCCTGGCCAGGTCCCCGCCCGGCGGCTCGATGCGGATGACTTCCGCCCCCATCTCCGAAAGGAGGGAGGAGGCGAACAGGCCGGCGAAGCTTCCGTGGCTCGCGTCGAGCACGAGCATGTCGTCGAGGGCTTCCGGTTTCCTCCGGATGTCGTCGGGGTGGGTCTCCCGGTGCGCCCATTTCGCGTATCCCGGATTCGCCGACAGGCCGACGATTTTCGGATCGTCCATCGTTCCGCCCTCCGTTCAGGCCAGCTTCACTCCGCGTTTCCCGTCCCAGCCGGGCGGCGGGCATTGGGAAGGGACGCTCGGGTTCCACTGGAACACCACGCCCTCGTCCAGAAGCCGTTTCACTTCCTCCTCGGGAAGGCCCAATATCTTCTTCAGCACGTACCGGTTGTCGAATCCCAGCGGCCGGCAGCTCCATTTCAGCCTGCCGGGGGTCCCGCTCATCACGGGCGGGTAGCACTGCTGCGCCATGGTCCCGTAGAGCGGGTCGTCGTACTCCTGGATGGCGCCCCGCTCTCGGAAATGTTCCCCGTGGTAGACATCCTTCGCCTCCAGGACCCGGGAGGCGCCGAACCCGTGCCCGCAACCGAGCGCCTCCACCTCCTCCACTCGCCGGTTCCGGGCCCAGGCTGCGATCGCGTCGAGCAGTTCCCGGGCGTTCCCGTCCGGAAGCCTCGTAAGGGGTTCGGCGTACTTTCCGTGCAGGTCCATCCGGTCCATGGCGCGGCACAGGCCGAGAAATTCCTCCTCGCTGAAGGCCGCCAGGGCAACCCACCCGTCGACGCACCGGAACAGGTCCGACGGACAGATCGCCAGGTCCCGGTTGCCGGACCGTTTCCGGTCCTCCCCCGTCCGGTCGGCGTAGAGCCACGTCCAGTCGAGCATCCGGATCACGTTCTCCACCTGAAGGTAGTCGATGAACTGCCCCTCCCCGGACCGTTCCCGGTAATTCAGGGCGGACAGGATGGCGACGGCGCACATGAGCCCCGTGACCCAGTCGGCGATCC
This sequence comes from Deltaproteobacteria bacterium, assembly GCA_017889845.1. Lineage (GTDB taxonomy): Bacteria > Desulfobacterota > Deferrimicrobia > Deferrimicrobiales > Deferrimicrobiaceae > JAGGAJ01. Next base: position 1,552 of record JAGGAJ010000130.1, on the reverse strand, counting down.
AGACCCCCGACTTGATGGGCCCCCGGTCCTCGAAGCCCGTGATGGGCGCCAGGGCGCCCATGCTCTGGGCCACGGCGTCGTACGACGTCCTGCCCGTCCACGGGCCCCAGCTTCCGTACCCGGAGACGTGCAGCTGGATGATCTTCGGGTTCACTTCGCGCAGGGTTGCGTAATCCAGCCCCCATTTCGCCATCCGACCGGGAGTCAGGTTGTCGACGACCACGTCCGACTTTTTCACGAGTTCGAGGAACAGCTCCCGGGCGCGGGGATTCCCGACGTGCATCCCCATCCAGTATTTGTTGTGGTTCTCGATCTCCAGCCCCGGCGACATCCCCTTCCAGAACCAGGCATAGGGGGTGACGAACCGCATCTGGTCCCCCTTCGGCCCCTCGAACTTGATCACCTCGGCGCCGAACTCCGCCAGGTAGTCGCACGCGGCGGGCCCGAGGACCACCGAGCACACCTCCAGGATCCGGACGCCCTTGAGCGCCTCCGGCTTGTCGAACAGCGCGGCCCGGTGAAACAGCTGCTTCAGGAAATCCCCGTTCGAATTCCCCTGGTCCATCCGCACCTCCATTCCAAGGGCCGTCGCCGTCCGGCCCCCGCCGCGATCGATGCGCCGGGTTGCCGGTTTTCGTCTACCGGGGGGCCGCCGGCGATTCCGGATTGGCGCCTGCCTCGCCTGAGAGGCGGTGAGGCTCCTCCACGACGCCCTGCTTGGAGAACATCACCACGCGGCCGTTGCTCGCCACCGCGATCGCCGTGAAGGGCAGCCGGTCCTCCCGCTGGCTCCCCCGGAACGACGCCCCGCCGTTGTCGCTCTGGAGGAGGAGGCCGTCCAGCCCGACCGCCAGGACCTTCCCCCCGGCCTCAGCGAAATCCGTGATCGAGGCCTTCCGTTCGGTCTTCGACTCCTTCCACGACCGTCCGTCGTCGGTGCTCCGGTAGACCGTTCCCCGGAGGCCGCCGACCAGGATCGTCCCGTTGTTCAGGACGATCCCCGTCCAGAAGGTGCCCTTGTACCCCGTGTTGACGTAGGTCCAGTTCTCCCCGTCGTACGACCGCAGCACCATGCCCTGCTCCGCCGCGACGAACAGCGCCCCCATCCGGTTCGCGAAGATCTTCAGGAGGTTCCGGTCGGCCTTCTTCCCGCCGGGGGGGGGCGGAAGCCGAACGGGAACCCACGTCTTCCCCCCGTCCCTCGTGGCGATGATCAGGGACCACAAGCCCACCGCCCAGCCATGATCCTTGTCCCGGAAATACACCGAGAACAGCGGCTGGTCGACCGTGGCGTCGGAACGCTGCACCATCCAGCTTTCCCCGGCATCGTCGGTCCGGAGGACGACCCCCCAATGGCCCACCGCCCACCCGGTTTTGTCGTCGACGAAGTGGACCGCGGTCAGCGTGGAGCGTACCGGAACGGATTTCGCCTGCCGGAAATCCCCTCCGTCCGTGTCGGACAGCAGCACGATGCCGTGGTCGCCCACGGCGATGATCCGCTTCCCCGCCCGCACCGCGGACAGCATCATCGCCCTGGCCGCCGCGGTCGTCG
>JAGGAJ010000129.1 GCA_017889845.1 Deltaproteobacteria bacterium | reverse complement strand
ATATCGTGAGCGGCCTGATGATTAGCGGGCTATTGATCACCACGGCGATCGCCGCGGTCATCCTCGTGGTGAGCATGCTGATTACCGGCATCCCGTTGTCGAGGGGAGTGGTGCAGATTGTCCCGCTCTTCATCGTTGTCGTCCTCACCACCCTTTGCCTGCTCGGTCTCATGTTCGTCATACTCGGCAGGGCGGCGCATCCGAGAATCGTGGGGGTATTGAGCGGGTTCCTGAACGTCATCCTCTTCTTCCCGAGCGGCGCAGTCTACCCGATCGCCAGTTTCCCCGGATGGCTCAAGACGTTTGCGAAGATCAACCCGGAGGCGTACGCGGTCCATGCCCTGAAATCGCTCCTCTTCAAGAATGCCAGCATGGCGAGCATCTCGGGGGACATCCTGTTTCTCGCGTTCTTTACCGTCGTCACGATGACACTCTCGATCCTCACCTTCAAGCGGACATTATAGGATCGGCCGGATCCTGGTTTCGCCACCCGCACGCACCGCCTGACCGGCCCGGCGCACAAAATCGGGAAGATCCGGTTACTGTTTTGTCATCAAAGAGGATGATGGCAAGAAATGGATTCAGTCTGCTGCCGTAACCTGTTAATAATCAACGGGAATTATTTGTGTCTCTCCGTGCAGCCCGGGAATGCTTCTTGCTGTTTCCCGATGGGGGACCTTTCCTTTTCCACCCCCGCGGAGGCCGTGGTGCAAGGACCGTTTTCCAACCGGGTACTCTCCATCCTCTCGCGGGCGATTCCCGCATCGTACTTCGCCATTGCCTGCCTGGCGTTCTGGAACAACTTTCTCAGCACAGGGAAGTGGACCTCGCTCTTCTGGATGGCCTCCGAAGGGGTCGTTGTCGTCCTCCTGGTATTCCGGCGGCCGACACAGTCCGTCTCCCGAAGGCCGTGGGACTGGCTCGCCGGGATCGCCGGCTCCTTTTTTGTGCTCCTGGTGCGCCCGACGGGCGGGTCCGCGGTTGCCGACGCCGCGGGGTTTGCGCTTCAGCTGTTCGGGACCGGGTTCCAGCTTTACGGGAAAGTCGTTCTCGGGAGGAGCTTCGGGATCGTGGCGGCGAACCGGGGCGTCGTCTCCTCGGGGCCGTATCGACTCGTCCGGCACCCGATCTACCTCGGATACCTCGTCACCCATGCGGGCTTCCTGCTCTCGAACACGAGCGTCCGCAACGTGGCAATCTACGCGGCGGCCTACGTTTTCCAGTTCGCCCGGATCCACGCGGAGGAGCGAATCCTCGCGCAGGACGGGGAGTACCGTGAATACCTGCGAAGCGTCCGTTACCGGCTGATCCCAGGGGTATACTGATCCGCGTTATAGCTCGGTGAAGTAGTCCCGGCACGCCTGGATGACCAACTCCCGGGTCAGATGGGGCGCGACGCCCCTGTACCGGCAGATCTCCGTGACGCGGCTCAGGATGTCGTTCGGGTGGCACGCCGACAGGGGGACGTCCCTCCGTTCGTGCTCCACCTCGACCAGGTGGCGGATCGCTTCCTGCCGGAACTCCATCCCGAGACGGGCGCAGACCTGGTGGCAGATCGCCACGTACTCGGCGGGGGGGAGGTGGCCGATCCGGATCTTGTACCCGAGGCGCCGCAGGAACGCCTCGTCGGCGAGCTCCCGGGGCTCGATGTTCGTCGAGAAGACGATGACCTGGTCGAACGGGATCTCGAATTTCTTCCCCGTCCGCAGCGTGAGGTAGTCCTTCCCTCTCTCGAGCGGCATGATCCACCGGTTGAAGAGGTCGAACGGCCGGAGCATCTGGCGTCCGAGGTCGTCGATGATGAAGATGCCACCGTTGGCCTTGAGCTGGAGCGGTGCTTCGTAGTACCCGCAACCGGGATCGAAGCAAAGGTCGAGCATGGCCATGGAGAGTTCGCCGCCGGCGATGATCGCGGGTCGTTCGCAAAGGACGAAGCGGCGGTCGTACTTCGGCCCCCCCTGCAATATGTCTCCGAACGTGTCCAACCCGTTCCCGATGTCGACCTCCGTGTGGCAAACCGGGTCGAACACGCGGATGACGTGGCTGTCCACGGCAATCGCGCGGGGGATGAAGATGATCCCTTCCATGAGGCCTTTCAGCCTCTCCGCGATGAAGGTTTTTCCGCTTCCGGACGGACCGTAAAGAAAGATGGAGCGGCCGGAGTTGACGGCCGGCCCGAGCCGGTCGAGGAGGCCGGCGGGGAGGACGACGCCTTCGAACGCCTGCGCCATCCGGGCGGTGGTGAGGGGGATCTTCTTGATGCTCTGCTTCCACGCTACCTCGGAGTATTGGGCGGTGGTGACCGGCGCAGCCCCCGCGTACCCTGAAACCTTTAGGAACTCCCGGGCCCGCTCCCTCCCCAGGTCCGTGAGCGCGTAGATATAGGTGGCCCGGATGTCCCCCCCCCGCTTGATCTCGGCGAGCCGCTCCTTCTTCAGGATCTCCGCGATGTCGCTGGTGACGCTGGTGGGGAGGGCGAGCCGGTCCGACAGGGACGCGAGGGTCATCGTCCCCGCGGAGTAAAGGATCTTGCACGCGAGCTCCACGAGAAATGCCGTTCCGAGTCCCGTCTCCTCCAACGTTTCCGGCGCGATGGGGGGGAGAGCGGAGAGGTGGATGTCACTCGTCGCGACGCTCATCTGGAACCTCCTCAGGAGGTCTGGAAAACGACTTCGTCTCCCACCTCGGTCGATGTCCGCTCGATGGTTCCAGCCGAAAGCTCGAGGACGCCCCTCGCCCTCCAGAAGATCCGGGAGATCCGGTTCCTGCGGAACCGCGGGTGGATCCCGACGACCCTTCCTTCACGGTCGATGAAGAGGGCGTCGAACTCGTACCGCATGCCGAACGAGTGGATGCTCCGGCAGGGGGCGATCCAGAGGCCCCCGCCCCGGGGAAGCTTCGCGGTCCCGAGAAGTCCCCTCGTCCTTTCCAGGGGGGTGCGGGCGGTCGCTACTCCGTCCCCGAGCAGCGCGAATTTCGTCATGTTCACGACCTTCATGGGAAAGATCGTCACCCTCCGGTCGCCGCGTTGATCGACGGGAAGAGGACGTGCAGGATCTGGAGGACCCCGGGTCCGAGGATCACGATGAACAGTGCCGGGAAGAGGAGGAAAACGAGGGGGAAGACGAGTTTGATGGTCGTCTTCGCCGCCGCTTCCTCCGCGCGCTGGCGGCGCCGGACCCGCAGGGAGTCGGAGTGGACCCGCAGGGACTTGGCGAGGCTCGTCCCGAGCCGCTCGGTCTGGATCAGCATGGCGACGAGGGATTTGACGTCCTCGACGCCCGTGCGGTCCGCGAGGGCGCGGAGCGCATCCATCCGGGGTTTCCCGGCCACCATCTCCCGGTTGACGACGTCGAACTCCTCGCTCAACGTAGGACTGGAAAGGAGGAACTCCTCGGCGATCCGCAGGAAGGCGGAGTTGATCCCAAGCCCCGCCTCGACGCAGACCGTCAACAGGTCCAGCGCATCGGGGAGGGCGTCGGTGATCGCCTCCTGCCGTTTCCGGGCTTTCGACCGGAGGAACGCGGCGGGGAGGGAGAGACCGGCTGCGGCACCGGCGATGGCGATAAGGAAGAGCGTCTTGTCGGGCATCCCGATCGCCATTCCTCCGGCGAAGAGGGCCGCCGGGAGGAGGAGGGGGGCCGCGATCCGGGTCATGCCGTAGACACGATCGGCGGTTGCGGACCGGTACCCCGCCTGGATCAGGAGGAGGCGATGCCCCGAATTGTCGTCGGAGGTGACCCGGGCCACGATCTCCTCGCTCTGCAGTGCGGCCGCATCGGATTTTCCCCACAGCCGTGCGGTCCACTCCCCGAACTTCAGGGATGGGGTGGGGGGCGCCTCTCCGGCCGGCGCAACCACCTCCCGCAACCGTTGGGAGAGCGACTCCTGCCTCCCCCCTGACCAGAAGAACAGGGCCAGGACTCCCATTGCCGTGACCGCGAAAACGGAAAGTGTGATGGCGAGGATCACGCCGCCCTCCAGTCGTTCAGATCTTGATCCGTACGATCTTGCGGATGACGAGCGCCCCCGCGATCTGCATGCACAGTGCCAGGGCGATCAGGAACCTCCCGGCTCTCTCGAACCAGAGCGGCTTCAGGTAGTCGGGGTTGAGGACCCCGATCGCCAGGGCGAGGCCGACCGGCAGAAGGCTGAGGATGATGCCGGTCATCCGCGCCTGCGCCGTGAAGATCTTGAGTTGTCCCTGGATACGGAACCGCTCCCGGATGACGTGGGCGATCTTGTCGATGATCTCGGCGAGGTTTCCCCCCGTCTCCCGCTGGATGAGGATCGCCGTGACGAAGAAACGGGCGTCGAGGCTCTCGACGCGACGCGTCATCCCCGTCAGTGCTTCCCGCAGGGGCACTCCCAGGTTCTGCTCGTCGAAGACTTGCCGGAACTCCGCGCCGAGCGGGTGCGGCATCTCCTGGGAGACGAGCTGGATGGCCCCCGTGAAGGAGTGCCCCGCGCGGAGGGAACGGGCGAACATCTCCAGCGCGTCGGGGAACTGCGACGTGAATGCCTTCATGCGCCGTCCCCTCTTGACGCTGACCAAGGTACTCGGAAGCGTGGAAAGGAGGGCCCCCAGCAGAATCGCGAGGAAGAAGGGCCAGTGGAGGAACAGCCCGATGAGCGTTCCCAGGCCGAAGAGCGCGAGGGAGAGAAGGGCGAAGACGCCCACCTTCATCTCCATGCCGGCCTGCCGAAGCCGGGCGTCCACACGCTGGGCCAGCTTCAGGCGGGAGAGCGCGCGCTGGAGGTGCGGGACGTCGCTCAGCAGTTCCTTCTTCAGCACGTCCGGGATCTCCGCCGTTTCGATACCGCGCAAATCGAGCAGGGCAAGCCGCCGCTTCAGTTCCCGGGAGCTTTCTCTTGCCGGGGCCAGAAGGAAGTATCCGCCCACCGTGGCGACGAGTACGGCGATGAACACAAGAACCGGTACCGCGATCATCGACATCCTGCCCTCACTTTTTCCGGTACGCGAAAACGTTGGCGCCGAGGTGGATCCCCGCGGCGTGGACGGCATCCAGGAACTTCGGCCGGACGCCGGTGGCGCGGTACTCTCCCAACACCTTCCCGTCCCGGTCGACGCCGCGCTTCTCGAACACGAAGATGTCCTGCATCACGACCACGTCCCCCTCCATCCCCGTGACCTCGCTTACGGTGACGACCTTCCGGGTCCCGTCGCTCATCCGGGACAACTGGAGGATGACGTTCAG
>JAGGAJ010000128.1 GCA_017889845.1 Deltaproteobacteria bacterium | reverse complement strand
TGCGTCCGTGAGCTCGCGCGGCACGGGTACCGGTTCCTGTCCGAGAAGAGCGGCATCGTCGCCCTCTCCGCGGGCCGGCATGAAAATGTTGAGTCTCCGTGGGGTGGGGAGTAAGATGGAATTCAGTCAATTTTCCCCCCAAGGAGGAAGCCGGAAATGCACGTTCGCTCCGTGGTGTTGTGTGTCCTATCCATGCTGGTCCTCACCCTCGCGGTCGGTTGCGGGAAGCAGGAACCTCCCAAGCCCGCCGCTCCCGCCGCCCCCGCCGCCCCTGCCGCTGCACCCGCGGCGGACGGGAAGGCGCTGTTCGAAGCGAAGTGCGGCGTCTGCCACGGCCTCGACCGGGCGACGGTCCGCAAGGAGACGAAGGAGAAATGGGTGTCGGTCGTGAAGGACATGCAGGGGAAGAAGGCCGACTGGATCTCGGACGCCGACGCGGCGAAAATCGTGGAGTTCCTGGTTTCCCAGCACGGGAAGTGATCCCCGGGACGGAACGGGAAGGAGCCGGACGATGGCGGGAAAAACGCTGTTCGCGCTGTTGCTGAGCGCGGCGTTGCTGTGCTCGACCGTCCCCGCTCTGGGCGGCCAGGCCGCTGACGGGCAGACGGCCCGCCGGGGCCGCGGGGCGGACGACTACCTGGAAAAGGCACCTGTGGCCGCGCCCCCCGCCCAGGCCCAGCAGGACATGGGCGACCCGAAGGCGAAGGCGCTGTTCGAGTCGAATTGCTCCAGGTGCCACGAACTCTCGCGGCCGCTCGGAAAGAACAAGGACCGGAACGGCTGGACGAATACGGTCACACGGATGCAGAAGGTGAACGGATGCCCCATCACCGACGCGGAGGCGAAGGCCATCGTCGATTACCTCGTCGCGGTCCGCGGCCCGGCCGGCAAGTGATTACAACCTGACCGGAGCCGGGCGGCGGCACCGCCCGGCCCGGCGCGCACACCGCGGGCGGCTCCGGAAAGGATCGGAGCCGCCCGCTTTTTCTTGGGGGGAATACCGGCCGTGGACATCCTGCAGTCCGTCTTCCCCGTCTTCCTTGTGGTCGCGGTCGGCGCTGTCCTGCGGCGGTTTCGTTTCCTCGACGAGAGGTTCATCGACGCGGCGAACGCCCTCGTCTACTACCTCCTCCTTCCCGCCCTCCTGTTCCACGAAATCAGCGCGACGGGGTTCCGGGAGGCGTTCAGCGGCCTCCTGGTGATCGGGGGGTACGCCGCGACCCTCGGGACGTTTCTCCTTGCCTGGGCCCTGTCGGGAGCCCTCGGCGCCGGGCCCGCTGAGAGGGGGTCTTTCGTCCAGGGATCGGTCCGGGCGAATCTCGCCTACGTGGGGCTGCCGGTGGTCGTAAGCGTCGTGGGGCAGGCAGGCCTCCGGAAGGCGGGGATCTTCCTCGGGTTCATCGTCCCCCTGCTGAACGCCCTGGCTGTCGTCGCCCTGGTGGTCCCCCACGGCATGGGGAAAGGGAAGGGGCCGGAGACGGCGGCGCGCGTCCTCCGGCAGGTGGCGGTAAACCCGATCATCCTCGCCTGCGTCGCCGGGATCGCCTGGTCCCTCCTGAAACTCCCCGTTCCCGGAATGGCGCGGCGGACGCTGCAGATGCTGACCCCGGCCACCCTGCCGCTGTCGCTGCTGTGCCTGGGGGGTTCCTTCTCCTTCGAGCGGGCGCGGCGCGGGGTATCCCTCGCGGCCCTCTCCGCCTTCCTCAAGCTGGTGGTCCTGACGGGGACCGGGCTCGCGCTCTACCGTTGGATGGGGCTGTCGGGGGACGACCTTCGGATCGGCGCGATCATGCTGGGCTGCCCGACCGCCGTGGTCACCTACGTGATGGCGGCGCAGCTGTCGGGGGACACCGACCTCGCGGGGACGATCGTCCTCGTCTCCACCGCGGCCTCCGCCTTCACGATCACCGCGTGGCTTTTCCTCCTGCGGGCGCTCGGCTGGTAGGGCGCACGCACCGCGACAGGGTCGTGGAGCGGTACGCAGCCTACACGAGCAGTACGATGATTTTCCTGGGCCCGTGGGCCCCCACGGTCAGCGTCTGCTCGATGTCGGCGGTCTTGCTCGGGCCCGAGATGAGGGAGATGTTCCGCGGCGGGTCTTCCGCGTAGAGGGCGAACGCCTCGTCCATCCGCTCCACGACGGAATGCGAGGGCAGCAGCGCGACGTGCACGTCGGACAGCAGGCCGGGCAGCAGCGTCCCCCCGCGGTTGCTGCTCTCCACCACCGTCCCGGTCTCCGCGATCCCCGCGTCGGCGGTCCGGAAACCCGCGGTCGACGCCGGGTTCCCTCCCCTGACCTCCTCGCCCGTCGTCAGGGTGAAAGGGCCGAAGGGGATCAGCGCCTCCGCCACCTCGCGGGCGCCGGCATCGTCCTGCGGGAAGAAGAGGGCGGACACGCCCTCCGCGCGCAGCGCTTCCCCCAGGACGGGGAGCGCTTCCTCCGGCGTTCCGGAGAGGACGACGCCTCCCACGGCGGTGAGCGCCTCCGCGAACCGCGAGATCCGGCCGGACTCCTTCCCCGGGGGGGGAGTGGGCCCAGCAGGGGAGGAGGGCGTCCCGCCTGGGCTCCCGTGCCGCCCCAGCGCCGCCGAGAGGCGCCGGAACAGCATTTCCCGCTCGTCCACGTCCCTCATCCCTGCACACCTCGACGGGTCTTCCACAGCTTGCGGAACGGCTGCGCCGCGGCAGCGGGGAAGTCGCGCCGCTCCGTCCAGCCCGAGAACGGGTACGGAAGCCCCTCCACCGGCTTCCCTTTCGTGAAGAACTGCGCGAGCAGACCGGCGACCCGCTCGAGCGCCTCGAGCAGCCCCGCCCGCTTCATCACCCCGGCGTACCCCTTCATCCCCGCGATCTCGCCGGGGGTCTTCAGCCCCTGGGACCGCATGTCCGCCCGCAGTTCCAGCAGGAAGTCGGGGAGGGGGATCTTCACCGGGCACACCTCCCCGCACGCCCCGCACAGGGTGCTCGCGTCGGGCAGCGGCGCCGCCTCGGGCAGTCCCACGAGGAGCGGGGTGAGGACCGCGCCGATCGGCCCGGAGTAGACCCAGCCGTAGGCGTGCCCCCCCACGCTCTGGTACACGGGGCACGAGTTCAGGCACGCCCCGCACCGGATGCACTTGAGGACCTCCCGGTACTTACCCTCCAGGATCGCGCTCCGCCCGCAGTCGAGCAGCAGGATGTGCATCTTCTCCGGCCCCTCCGCGTCCCCCTCCCTGCGGGTCCCCGTGAGGACGGACACGTAGGAGGAGAGGGGTTGCCCGGAGGCGCTGCGGGGGAGCAGGCGCAGGAAGGTCGGCAGGTCCGACATCCGCGGGATCACCTTCTCGATCCCCGCGACCGCAAGGTGCACCCGGGGGAGGACCGTGCCCATCCGGCCGTTCCCCTCGTTCGTGACCAGCACCACCGAGCCGGTGTCGGCGACCAGGAAGTTCGCCCCGGAAACCCCCATTCCCGCGCCGAGGAACTTCGCCCGCAGGTGCCTCCGCGCCATGGCGACCAGGGCCGGGATGCTGTCGGTGGGAGGCTCCCCCAGCTTCCGCTCGAACAGGCGCGATATCTCCTCCCGCGTCTTGTGCACCGCCGGGGCGATGATGTGGGATGGCGCCTCCCCGGCCAGCTGGATGATGTACTCCCCGAGGTCCGACTCCACCACCTCGATGCCCGCCTCCTGCAGCGCCACGTTGAAGGAGATCTCCTCGGACGCCATCGACTTCGACTTGACGGCGAGGGTGACCCCCTCCTCCTTCGCGACCCGCGCGGCGATCTCCCTCGCCTGCGCAGCGTCGCGGGCGACGTGGACGACTGCGCCCCGCCGCGAGGCCTCCTCGATGAACCGCCCCAGATGGTGGTCCAGTTGCGCGAGGGTCTGCCGCTTGATTTCGGACGCGCGCTCCCGCGCCTCCCCGAATCCCGGAAACGCGGCGACGGCTTCGGCCCGGTGGTGGAGGAACCGCCCGGTGGCGCGTCCGAGGGCGGCTTGGAGTGTCTTGTCGGCGAGCGCCTTCTGCGCGTTCCGCGGAAAGAGGTGGGCCGTCGGCTGCATCAGGGTGTTCCCTTCCCTGCGGTGCCCGGGGCCGGCTCCGCGGGTCCGCCGGCGAGAATCTCCGCGAGGTGGATCGCCTTCACCGGGTATCCGACGCGCGAGATCATGCCGTCGATGTTCATAAGGCAACCCAGATCGCCGGAAGTGACCCAGGACGCGCCGGTGGCAACGATCCGCTCGACCTTGTGCTCGGTCATCCGGCAGGAGATCTGCGGGTACTTGAGGGAAAAGACGCCCCCGAAGCCGCAGCACCGGTCGCTCTCCTCCATCTCCACGAATTCCACTCCGCGGATGGCGCGCAGAAGCGTCCGGGGCGCCTCCACGACCCCCAGGCCCCGGCGCAGGTGGCACGAGTCGTGGTAGGTGACCTTCCCGGAGAAGTCGGACTTCGGGTCGGTCACTCCGAGCACCTCGACGAGGAACTGGGACAGTTCGTACACCCGCTCGCCCACCGCGTGCGCGAGCGCCAGGGTGCGGGGCTCGTCCCGGAACAGGACGGGGTATCCGTGTTTCACCATCGCCGCGCAGGACCCGGAAGGGGAGACGATGTACCCGTCGCCGGGGAAGGAGAGGAGGAACTTCCGCGCCATGGCCCGTGCCTCCTTCCGGTTTCCCGAGTTGAAGGCGGGTTGCCCGCAGCACGTCTGGGAAAGGGGGACGCGCACCGTCGCGCCGAACCGCTCCAGGACCTCCACGGCGGCGAAGGCCGTCCGCGGGTAGAAGGCGTCGGCCAGGCAGGTGAAGAAAAGGGAAACGGGGATGGACCGTCGCGGATCCATCCCCGTAGTATACGGCATACGGCCGGGTTACAGGGCGTCCTTGCCCCGGTCTCCCGTCCGGATGCGGACCACTTCCTCGAGGTCGTACACGAAGATCTTCCCGTCCCCGATCTTCCCCGTGCGCGCCGTGGTCACGATCCGCTCCACCACGGCAGGCACCGACTCGGCGGTCACGGCGACCTCGATCTTGACCTTCGGGATGAAGTCGACCACGTACTCCGCCCCCCGGTAGATCTCGGTGTGCCCCTTCTGACGCCCGAACCCCTTGACCTCCAGCACCGTCATTCCGGTGATTCCGATCTCGTTGAGCGCCTTCTTCACATCGTCGAGCTTGAACGGCTTGATGATCGTCTCGATCTTCTTCATCGGGCCTCTCCCTTTTCCGGATTCCTTTCCGCTTCCCCGGGC
>JAGGAJ010000127.1 GCA_017889845.1 Deltaproteobacteria bacterium | reverse complement strand
CGGCGCCGGGAGATGTACCGCCAGGTGCAGCGGATCCTCGCGCGGGACCTCCCCGTCTTCCCGCTGTGGGCGGGCCGGAACGTCCTCGCGCGCGACCGCCGCCTGTCGGGATTCGCGATCGCCCCCGACGAGAGCTACGCTTCCATCGCCACGATGCGGATCGTTCCGGCACCCCCGACGGCGGCGGAACAAGGGAGCACGCGATGAGGCGGTACCTCCTTCGGCGCGTCCTCCACGCCGTCCCCGTGGTGTTCGGGGTGGTCACCGTCGTCTTCCTGCTCGTCCATCTCCTGCCGGGCGACCCGGTGGAGATCCTGCTCGGCGAGAGCGCGATGCCCGCGCAGAAGGAGGAATTGCGCCGGGAGATGCGCCTCGACCGCCCGGTGCTCGTCCAGTACGCGGATTTCCTCTCCGGGCTCCCGCGGGGGGACCTTGGCACCTCGATCCGCAGCCGCGAGCCCGTCCTGCGGGAGATCGGCCGCCGGTTCCCGGCCACGCTGCTGCTGGCCGCGACCTCGACCTTCGTGGCGATCCTCGTCGCCCTCCCGCTGGGCGTGCTGGCGGCGACGCGCAAGGGGCGCCCCGCGGACTACCTCTCCGGCATCGCCTCCATGGTCTCCCTCTCCGTGCCGAATTTCTGCCTCGGGCCGCTCCTGGTGCTGCTCTTTTCCGTGCAGCTGTCGCTGCTCCCCGTGGGGGGATACGGCACGGCGCGACACCTCGTCCTCCCGGCCGCCACGCTGGGAACCGGCATGGCCGCCCTGCTGACGCGGATGGTCCGGGCATCCCTGCTGGAGGAGATCGGGAAGGAGTACGTGACGTCCGCCGCCGCGCGGGGTCTCTCCCGGCGCGCAGCGGTCCTGCGACACGCCCTTCGCAACGCGCTGCTCCCCGTTGTCACCGTGCTGGGGCTCTCCTTCGGCGCGGTGCTGGCGGGGAGCGTGATCACGGAGACGATCTTCTCCTGGCCTGGGGTGGGCCGCCTGCTGGTGCAGGCGATCGACGCGCGGGACTACCCGCTGGTGCAGGGGTGCGTCCTCGTCATCGCCCTGTGCACGGTGGCGGTGAACCTGGCGACGGACCTGCTGTGCGCCCGCCTCGACCCGAGGATCCGGTATGAGTGACGGGGCAGGCGTCCTCGCGCTGCTGCGCCGCGCATCCCGGCACCGGGGGGCCGCCTGGGGTCTTGCGATCCTCTCCCTGCTGTCGGTCGCCGCGCTGCTCGCCCCCGCGATCGCCCCGCGCGATCCGCTGGCCCAGTCACTCGACGAAGGCCTCTCCCCGCCGTCCCCGGGCCACTGGCTGGGGCAGGACAAGCTCGGGCGGGACGTCCTCTCCCGCCTGCTCCACGGGGCGCGCCTGTCGCTCGCGGTGGGATTCCTGACGGTCGCCATCTCCCTTTCGATCGGGGTGGCCGCGGGGTCCCTCGCGGGGTTCCTCGGCGGCGCCGTCGACCGGATCTTCGTAGGCGTATGCGACGTGCTGATGGCGTTCCCGGGGATCCTCCTCGCCATCGGGATCTCGGCCGTGCGCGGCCCCTCCTTCGGCAACGTCCTCTTCGCCCTCTCGATCCTCGGCTGGGTGGGGTACGCGCGGGTGGTGCGCGCCCAGGTCCTCAAGCTGAAAGCGATGGATTACGTCGAGTCCGCCCGCGCGGTGGGGAGCCGGCCGTCCCGCCTGCTGCTCGCCCACGTCCTTCCCAACGCCATCTCGCCCATCCTCGTCGAGGCGACCTTCGGGATCGGCCGCGCCATCGTGGCGGAGGCGGGCCTCTCCTTCCTGGGCATCGGGGTCGCGCCGCCCGCGCCGTCCTGGGGGTCGATGATCGGCGAGGGGCGGCACTTCCTCTTCGTGGCGCCGCACCTCGTCACCGCGCCGGGCGCGGCCATCCTCCTCACGGTGATGTCGTTCAACTTCGTCGGGGACGGGCTGCGCGACGCGCTCGACGTGCGGGAAGAGGCCCGCTGAAAACCGGGGCAATGTCTCTTTCTTCGCGGGTGGGCTTTCCCTTCGGCTACGTTCGCGACCTTCGTCCGCTCACTGCCATTCCGCTCGCCTGTACTCTCAACCTCGCTCCATAGGCCGCCTCCGGGAAACCCACCCGCTCCGCGACATTGCCCGGTAATGGCGAGATGTCCCTCGCCAGCAACCATGGTAGAGTTTCGCCCATGAACGTCGGCAAGGACACCGTCGCCTCCCCCCTGTGGTTGGGCTTCGAGGGGAAGGCCCTCCCCGCGTCGCTTTCGCGGCTGCTCGCCGGGGGCGAGGCGGGCGGCGTCGTCCTGTACGCGCGGAACATCGAGAGCCCCGCCCAGCTGCGCGCCCTGTGCCGCGAAATCCGTTCCGCCGCCGGAAAGGGGAACCCGCGGCCGCTGATCGCCGTCGACCAGGAGGGGGGCCGCGTGGCGCGCCTGAAGGACCCTCCCTTCACCTGGTTCCCGCCGGCCCGCGCGTGCTCCCTCTTCTGCTGCCGCAACGAGGAGGTCGCCGCGGCGGTGGGCGCCGCGACGGCGGCGGAGCTCCGCGCCGTCGGGATCGACGTCGATTTTGCCCCCGTCCTGGACGTGGACTCGAATCCGGGCAACCCCGTGATCGGGGACCGGGCGTTCTCCGGCGACGCGGAAACCGTCGCCCGGCTGGGCGTCGCCTTCCACAAAGGGTGCCTCGCCGGGGGCGTTCTCCCGGTGGGGAAGCATTTCCCGGGGCACGGCGACACCTCCGCCGATTCCCACGAGGAATTGCCCGTGGTGCGGGCGTCCGCGTCGATGCTCCTCTCCCGGGAACTGCTTCCGTTCCGCCGCGCCGTCCGCGCGGGGATCCCGGCGCTGATGACCGCCCACGTGGTCTACCGGGCGCTGGACCCGGATGCCCCGGCGACGCTGTCGGGGAGGATCCTCCGGGGGCTCCTCCGGGAGCGGATGCGATTCCGCGGCGCGCTCTTCTCCGACGCGCTGGAGATGAAGGCGATCGCGGGACATTACGGCATCGGGGAGGCGGCGGTGCTCGCCGCGTCGGCCGGATGCGACGCGGTTCTCGTGTGCCGGGGAGAGGCGGCGCAGGAGGAGGCGGCCCTGCGGCTCTCCCGCGGGGCACGGGACAGCGCTACGTTCCGTCGGACGCTGGAGACGGCGGCGCGGCGTACGGCACGGCTTCGGGCGTGGGCGGCGTCGAAGGAACGTTGTCGGCCGGACTCCCGGGCGGTGGGGGCGAAGCGGCATCGGGCGCTGGCGGCTCTTCTGTGGGAGCGCTGGGGAAGTACCGGGCGAACATCTCCGGGCGGTAGATCCGGTAATATTGGAGAAGGTTGAGGAAGACCCTCCGCAGGTAGAATCGCGTCTCCCGGTAGCTGATCCGCTCGAGGTAGGTCGCGTGATCGCCCCGGGCCCCCTCCCACCAGCGGGCCACCGCCGACTCTCCCGCGTTGTACGCCGCCACCGCGCGGAAATAGTCGCCGCCGTACCCCCTCACCAGGCGGGACAGGTACGCCGCCCCGAGCCGCACGTTCAGTTCTGGGCGGATCAGGTCGCTCTTCCGCGGCTTGGGAACCTTCTCCTTCCGCGCCGTCTCCGCCGCGGTCCTCGGCATCAGCTGCATGAGCCCCACGGCGCCCGCCGACGAGAGCGCGTCCGCCTGGAAGCGGGACTCCTGCCGGATGACCGCGAGGAGGACCAGCGGGTCCACGTCCGAGCGGCGGCGGTCGCAATCGGCCAGGAACTCCGGTGCGAGCGGATACTGGATCCGGTCGACCAGCCCCGGCTTCGCGGGGTCGATCGGGATGCCGGACGTCTCGCGGATTCCCCCCTTCAGGTCCCCCGCGAGGTACCGGAACATCCCCGGCGCTCCGCCGTCGGCCAGTCCGAGCGCCTTCCGGGCGGCGACCCGGTCCACCCGGTCCGCTTCGAGCACCGCGTACTCCATCATGCCGAGGAGGGTCAACCGCTCCGCGCGCCGCACCTTCTCCGCGTCCGGCGGCCCCCATGGCGCGCCGCGGACCTTCCTCCAGAGGCGCACCCGCTCCTCCCCGCACGCTTCGGTCTCCCCGCTGGAGGGGGCGGAAAGGATCCGGAACGGGTCGCCGCCCCGCTCCTCCACGGCGAACATGGCGTAGATGCCGGCGAAGGAGTCGCCGGAGAGCGCGTCGAGCAGGCGGTCCGCCTCCTCGACCTTCCCGGCCCCGCGCAGCGCCCGCGCGCGCCAGAATCCGTGGCGGGCGTTCTCCACGGTACCGAATCCCCCCGTTTCCCCGGCGGCGAAGGCGGCGGCGGCCTCGTCGTACCGCTCCTGGCGGTACAGCCCGTAGGCGTACCGGAAGAGGGCCTCCTGGCGGGTCGCGTCGTCCGCCGCGCCCCGCAGCCGCCCGAACTGCTCCGTGGCCCCCGCAACGTCGCCCTCGTCCTCCGCGATCCACGCCGCGAGGTACCGGGCCCTGTCGGCGGTCCCGGAGCGCGCGCTCCCCTCCGCGATCTCGAGGAACTCCTTCTTCGCCTCCGCGAGCCTTCCCGCCTTCCACTCCACCCGGGCGCGCAGGAACCGCACCTCGGAGAGGAACTGGGGCGGCGCGTCCGCCAGCTCCTTCCGGAGGAGCGCCATCGCCTCCGCGGTCTCCCCCTCCTTCCGGTGGAACTCCGCGTAGTCGAGGACCATGGCGTAATAGGCGTCGGACGGAGGGAACTTCCGCAACGTCTCCTCGTACACGGCGCGGGCCCGCTCCGGATCGCCCGCCCGGTTGACGGTGCGGGCGAGCTTCGCGTGGAACCCGACCGGCAGGTCCCACTCCCCGAGCCTTCCTTCCTTCCTCCACTGCCAGAGGCGCTCGTAGGAAAGGATCGCCCCCTCCTGCGCCGTATACGACGAGAAGTTCTCCAGGTGGAGTTCCGCCGCCGCGGGCGTGGGGCCTCCCTCCCCGGACAGGACCGCGGCGACGTATCCCTCTTCGGATTTCCTCGCGCTGCCGGCCACTTTGCCGCGGGAGACGGCGAACGCTTCCCGCGCAACCGTCAGGTCGTTGTCGATCGCGGCCGCGAAGGCGATCTCATGCTGCAGGTACGGGACCAGCGGGGATTGGGGGTAGAGCCGGATCAGACGCGTTGCGGCCTCTGACGCCTCTGCGCGCTTCCTCTCCCGGGCCGCCGCCACCCCCTCGAAGTAGACGACGTAATCCCCCAGGTCGTACTCCTTCGGAGGGATGCGGGAAAATGCGGCCCGCGCCTCCGCGTACCGCTGCTTCTCCATGTTCGACCATCCTTCCCGGAACGCCGCATCGTGGGAGGGGATCTCCCCTGCGGGAACGGCGCACGGAAGGAGAACGA
>JAGGAJ010000002.1 GCA_017889845.1 Deltaproteobacteria bacterium | reverse complement strand
GGCGTACCCGACCACCTGGTCGAAATCCCGGCTGACCTCGCCGGAGGTCGCGTATTTTACCAGACGGGCGGACGTCGCGCCAAGCCGCAGGGCCGCGAAGAGGACCACGGTGGCGGGGATCACTCCGCACATGGAGATCCGCTCCGCCCGGACAGTCCGGTACAGCCCCTCCGGGTCGAGGGCCAGGATCCGGTCGATGGCCAGCCGGTCCTTCCGTCGCGCCACGGCGTCCGGGACGTAGTGGGACATGTCGGAGCTCGCCACCAGGAGGGGGCGTTCGGGATCTCCCGCCACGGACTCGGCCGTCGCATCCCCCAGCGTCCGGCACTCGTCGAGCGAGAGGCGCCCCAGGGCGACGGGGACGATGCGCACGTCCGGCCGGAACCGGTGCAGGAAGGGGAGCTGCACCTCGAGGGAGTGCTCCCCGAGGTGGGCGGAGCCGTCCTCCCGCAGGAGGGGGCAGGCGGCCTTCATCCGGTCGGCAAGCGTACCCTCGACGGGGACGTCCCCCCACGGCATGCGCCAGGCTCCGCGGGACATGATGGCGGCGTCCGCGCCCACCCCCGTGTGGTTCGGGCAGAAGACGACGGCGCGGGTCGGGACGCGGACGGAGGAGAAGAGCTCCCCGGCCACCGCCCCGGAGTAGACGTACCCGGCATGGGGGGATACCACGGCGATCGCGGGCAGCTTTTCCGGGACGTCCCGGGTCAGCTGCTTGAGGGTCCGGGAAAGCCCCGAGGCGGTCCCGGGGTAGAACTGGCCGGCCACGGCGGGCATCCTGCTCATGCTTCCATGATACAACGGGGATCCGGTTATTGGCGATTGACAGGGGAGGGGGGGTTGCCTATAGTATTTCCTTTAACTTTTCGAAGGAAATTCGCATCTTGTACATCCGGGTGTCCGAAATTCCCGGGGGTGGGCTGGACGTATTCGCCGCCCGGGGGAGGTCCGCGATCCCCCGCATGCTGGAGGGGATGGACCCGGCTCCCCTTTCGACGTGCCGGCTGACCGACGCCGAACTCGTCCTGACGGCCGAGTCCGGAGACTTGTGGGCAGAGGGGTTGTACACGGCGGAAGGGGAGGCGCCCTGCGACCGCTGTTCCGAACCGGTCGCGGTCCGGTTCGCCAAGGCGTTCCGGTCGCTCCTGGTCCCGAAGGCCCGGGAGCCCGCCGGGACGAGCCAGGCGGAACTCCGCGAGGAAGACCTCGACGTCGGGTATTATGACGGCAGGGGGCTCGAGGTCAACGACATCTTCTGGGAGCAGGTGGCCCTCGAACTGCCGCTCAAGGTGATCTGCTCGGAGGAGTGCCGCGGGATCTGCCCGTCCTGCGGGGCGAACCGGAACCGGGAGCCGTGCTCCTGCTCCGCGGGGACGTCGCAGGGCCCGTTCGATGTGTTGAAGAACCTGAAGGGGAAAAAGGAGTAGACCATGCCGAACCCGAAACGACGCGGGTCGAAGTGCCGCCGGGACAAGCGGCGAACCCACAAGAAGCTGTCCCAGCCGGCCGTGAGCATCTGCCCGCAGTGCAAGTCGATCAAGCGGCCCCACGCCGTGTGCCCTACGTGCGGGACCTACAAAGGCCGGGAAGTCATCGCCAAGTCCGAAGCCTGATCCCATCCCTCCACCGATGAAGATCGCCGTGGATGCCATGGGGGGGGATAACGCGCCGCGGGAGATCGTCCGGGGGGCGATCCGGGCGTCGCGGGAATACGGCCTCTCCCTGCTCCTCGTGGGTCAGGAAGACCGCGTCCGCGCGGAGCTACGGGGGGCGGAGCCCGTGGGCGCGGACATCGAGATCGTGCACGCCTCCGAGGTCGTGGAGATGAGCGAGGTCCCCGTCCTCGCGCTCCGGAAGAAACGGGACTCCTCGATCCGGGTGGGGCTCTCCCTGGTCCGGGAGGGAAAGGCCGCCTCCTTCGTCAGCGCGGGGAACTCCGGCGCGGTGATGGCGGGGGGGCTCATCATCATGAAGAAGATCCGGGGCGTCGACCGCCCCGCGATCACCGCAACCATCCCCACGCCCCACGGCCCCGTGGTCCTCATCGACGCCGGCGCCAACGTGGACTGCAAGCCGGCCCACCTCCTCCAGTTCGGGTACATGGGGGAGGCGTACGCGCGGAAGATCCTCGGGATTCACCGCCCCCGCATCGGCGTGGTCAGCATCGGCGAGGAAGAGCTGAAAGGGACCGACCTGACCCGCGACACGGGTGAACTCTTCCGCCGCACGGGGCTGCGGTTCATCGGGAACGTGGAGGGGCGGGACTTCTTCGCGGGGAAGGCCGACGTCTTCGTCTGCGACGGCTTCGTCGGCAACGTGGCGCTCAAGACGATGGAGGGGATGGCGCAGGCCCTCGGCCAGTTCCTAAAGAACGAAATCGGGAAATCCACCATGGCCAGGCTGGGGGCGATGCTCGCCGGGGGGGCGATCCGGGGCGTGAAGAACAAGCTGGACTACGAGGAGTACGGGGGCGCCCCCCTGCTCGGGGTACGGGGAGGGATCGTCATCTGTCACGGATCGTCCGGGGAACGTGCGATCATGAACGGGATCCGCGCCGCCGGGTCCCTCGCGCGGTTCGAGGTGGACGAGGAGATCGCCCGCTCGATCGCGTCCCGCGGGCACATCGCCGGCGAAGCGGCGAGACTGTAGGAGGGGAGGAGGGAATCGTGGCGTCGAAGATCGTGGGGCTCGGGATGTACGCCCCCCCGAAGAAGATGACGAACCAGGACCTGGAGAAACTGGTCGAGACCAGCGACAGCTGGATCATGGAGCGGACGGGGATCAAGTCCCGCCGCATCGCGGAGCTGGGCGCTGCGAACTCGGACATGGGGTTTCTCGCGTCGCAGAAGGCGCTCGCCGACGCCGGGGTCCGGGCGGAGGACATCGACCTGATCGTCGTCGGGACCTGCACCCCGGACATGCCCCTCCCTTCCACCGCCTGTTTCATCCAGAAGAAGCTGGGGGCGCGGAACGCCTTCGCGCTGGACCTCAACGCGGCGTGCTCCGGATTTATCTACGCCCTCTCCGTGGCCGATGCCCTGATCCGGGCGGGCCGCGGGAGGAAGGCGCTGGTGCTGGGGTCCGAGATCCTCTCCTCGGTCACCGACTACACGGACCGCGCGACGTGCATCCTGTTCGGGGACGGCAGCGGTGCGGTGGTGCTGGCCGAATGCCCCGAGGGGGATGGGGTCCTCTCCTGCCACCTCCATTCGGACGGAAACCTGTGGGAGCTGATCCACTGTCCCGGCGGGGGAACGGTGAACCCCCTGACGCCGGACCTGATCTCGCGCCGGATGATCTACATCCGCATGCAGGGGAACGAGACGTTCAAACACGCCGTGACCAAGATGGTAGATGTGGCCCAGAAGGCCCTCGCCCACAACGGGTGCACGATCGACGACGTGGCGCTGTTCATCCCCCACCAGGCGAACCTGCGGATCGTGAGCGCCGTGGGGAAACGTCTCGGGGTGACGCCGGACCGGGTGTTCGTGAACCTGGAGCGCTATGGGAACACGTCGGCGGCTTCCGTCCCCATCGCTCTCGCGGAGGCGAAGGCGCAGGGGCGGATCCGCCCCGGAGACCTCGTCCTGCTGGTGGCGTTCGGCGCAGGCCTGACGTGGGGCTCCGCGCTGATCCGGATGTAGGGGGGGGCGATGGCGGTCGCGCTGCTGTTTCCCGGGCAGGCGTCGCAGTTCCCGGGGATGGGGAGGGAACTGCACGACGCGTACGCCGCGGCGCGGGAGGTGTTCCAGGAGGCGTCCGACGCCCTCTCGCAGGACGTCGCCGCGCTCTGCTTCCGGGGGACGGAGGAGGAACTGCGGCTGACGGAGAACACCCAGCCCGCCATCTTCACGGTGAGCGTGGCCGCCTTCCGGGTCCTTTCGGCGGAAACGGGGATCCAGCCGGCGTGCGCCGCGGGACACTCCCTGGGGGAATATTCCGCGCTGGTCGCGTCGGGGGTCCTCCCCTTGCGGGACGCGGTGCGGGTCCTGCGTTCCCGCGGGAGGTACATGCAGGAAGCCGTCCCCGTGGGCGAGGGGGCGATGGCGGCGATCATCGGGCTCTCCCCGGAAGGGGTGGGAGCGGCGTGCCGCCGGGCTTCCGTCCACGGCGTGGTGTCGCCGGCGAACTTCAACGGCGGGGACCAGATCGTCATCTCGGGAGCGGCGAAGGCGGTCGCGGCGGCGTGCGAGGCGGCGAAGGCGTTCGGGGCGAAGCGCGCCCTGCCCCTCCCCGTCAGCGCCCCGTTCCACTGCGCCCTGATGGGCCCAGCTGCGGAACGCCTCGCCCCCGAGCTGTGCGCCGTCCCGCAGGGGGCCTTCCGGTTCCCCGTCGTGGCGAACGTGACGGCCAGGGCGTACGGCGCCGGGGACCGGGTGGCGGAGGTCCTGGTCCGGCAGATCACGGAACCCGTCCGGTGGGATGAGTCAGTCCGGGAAATGAGGGGATCGGGGGCGGCCTCTTTCCTCGAGGTAGGGCCGGGGAAGGTTCTCTCCGGCCTCGTCCGCCGCATCGATAAGGATGCGCCGACGGCGGCGTTCTGCGCCCCGGCCGAACTGGATGCCGTGCAGGCGCTGCTCGGGTGAAAATACCCCTTGAACGGCGCTCGCCGTTGAAGGTATGACTTTCGGGATGGGGGGTGGGAGGATGCGGCTTTCCGGGAAGGTGGCGCTGGTCACGGGCTCGGCGCGCGGGATCGGCCGCGCGATCGCCTTGGCGTTCTGCGCGGAAGGGGCGACCGTCGTCGTCAGCGACGTCGGGAGCGACGCCGGCGCCCGGGAGACCCTGGCCGCCCTGACGGCCGCCGGCGGCAAGGGGATGGTGGAGATGTTCGACGTGAGCGACCCCGCGCAGGTCGATGTCGGGGTGAAGAACATCCTTGAGGCGCAGGGGAAAATCGACATCCTGGTCAACAACGCGGGGATCACCCGGGACAATCTCCTGCTGCGGATGTCGGAGGAGGAGTTCGACGCCGTCGTCCGCGTCAACCTCAAGGGGACGTATCTCCTCACCAAGACGGTCACCCGCCACATGATGAAGCAGCGGTACGGCAGGGTGATCAACATCAGCTCCGTCGTCGGGATGATGGGGAACGCCGGGCAGTCGAACTACGCGGCTGCGAAGGCGGGGATCATCGGGTTCACGAAGGCGACCGCCCGAGAGCTCGCGGCGCGGAACATCACGGTCAACGCGATCGCGCCCGGATTCATCCGCACGGCGATGACCGCGGGGCTGCCCGAGGCGGTCCAGAAGGGGTTCCTTTCCCAGATCCCGCTCGGCCGCTTCGCGGAGCCCGCGGAAGTGGCGGAACTCGCACTCTTTCTCGCCTCCGACGCCTCCTCGTACATCACGGGGCAGGTGATCGGCATCAACGGCGGGATGTACATGTGAGCGTATACTAAGAGGAAGGGAGGATCCGGAATGTCGATCGACAAGAGGGTACGGGAGATCGTGGCGGAGCAGCTGGAACGGGACGTGAACGAGGTCACCAACGAGGCGTCGTTCATCGACGACCTGGGTGCCGACTCCCTCGACATCGTGGAGCTCGTGATGAAGATGGAGGAGGAGTTCGGGATCGAGATCCCCGACGAGGAAGCCGAGAAGATCAAGACGGTCAACGACGTCATCCAGTACATCGCCACGCACAAGAAATAGGGCGGAGCCCGCCGCGCCTCGGGGAAGGCGCGCGGGCGGAAGGAACAGCATGCGCAGAGTGGTTGTCACGGGGCTGGGGGCGGTGACCCCCCTCGGGGTGGGCGCCCGGCCCTCCTGGGAGGCGGTGCTCGACGGGGTATCCGGCATGGGGCCCATCACGCGGTTCGACGCGAAGGAGTTCTCCACCACCATCGCGGCCGAGGTGAAGGGATTCCACCCGGAGGAGTTCATCGACCGGAAAGAGATCAAGCGGATGGACCCGTTCATCCACTACGCGATGGCGTCCGCGCACATGGCCCTCGCGGATTCGGACCTCTCGATCGACGAGGGCCTCGCGCCCCGGGTCGGCGTCTACGTGGGCACCGGACTGGGCGGCCTCTCCACCCTGGAGCGATACCACAAGGCATACCTCCTGGAGGGAGGGGCGAGGAAGATCAGCCCGTTCTTCATCCCGATGCTCATCTCCAACCTCGCCCCGGGCCACATCGCGATGCGGTACGGGGCCAAGGGGCCCAACATCTCCACGACCACGGCGTGCGCGGCGTCGAGCCACGCGATCGGGGAGGCCCTCCACGTGATCCGTTCCGGCGTCTGCGACGTGGTGATCGGCGGGGGAACGGAGGCCACGATCACCCCCATGGCGCTGGGCGGATTCTGCTCGATGAAGGCGCTCTCCACGCGGAACGACGATCCCGCGGCGGCCTCCCGGCCGTTCGACAGGGACCGGGACGGATTCGTGATGGGGGAGGGTGCGGCGATCCTGATCCTCGAGGAACTCGAACACGCGCGGAGGCGGGGGGCGAAGATCTACGCCGAACTGTGCGGGTACGGGGCGTCGGCGGACGCCCACCACGTCACCGCGCCCGCGCCCGGGGGTGAGGGGGCGGCCCGCGCGATGGCCGCCGCGCTCGCCGACGGCCGCGTGGAAGCCGGCGCGGTGGATTACGTCAACGCGCACGGCACCTCCACTCCGTACAACGACCTCTTCGAGACGATGGCGATCAAGGCCGTCTTCGGGGAGCGCGCGAAGGGGATCGCCGTCAGTTCGACCAAGTCGATGACGGGGCACCTCCTGGGGGCGGCGGGGGCGGTCGAGGCGATGTTCTGCGTCCTGGCGCTGCAGGAGGGGGTGATCCCCCCGACGATCAACTACACCACCCCGGACCCCGAGTGCGACCTGGACTACGTGCCGAATACGGCGCGCCGCCGGCCGATCCGGTATGCACTGTCGAACTCATTCGGGTTCGGGGGCACGAACTCCGTCCTGCTGTTCGGCCGGTTCGAGGGATAACCCCTTGGCGGCCCCGCCCCGCCGGATCGTCCTTGCCTCCGACCACGCGGGCGTGGAGATGAAGCGGCACCTGCGGGAAGCGCTCGCGGAAATGGGGATCGATGCAGAGGACCTCGGCACGGGGTCCACGGCGTCGGTGGACTACCCCGACTTCGCCGCGGCGGTGGCTGGCCGGGTCTCCGGCGGCACGGCGGAAGCGGGCGTGCTGGTCTGCGGCACGGGCCTCGGAATGGCGATGACCGCCAACAAGTTCGCGGGCGTCCGCGCGGCCGTCCTTTACGACGACGCGTCGGCGCGGCTCGCGCGGCAGCACAACGACGCCAACGTCGCGGTGTTCGGGGCGCGCACCATGACCCCCGAGGACGCCGTCCGGCGGCTCCGGATCTTCCTCACGGAAGATTTCGAGGGAGGACGGCACGGGGGGCGCCTTTCCAAGATCCGGGACATCGAGAGGAAAAATTCGACCGGGCACGGGCCGGGTCCGGAGGGACAAGGAGCGTGAGCATGTCATACCTGAAGGTCATCGATCCCGAGATCCACGAGATCATCCGCAAGGAGACCGAGCGGCAGGCGTACCGCCTCGAGCTGATCGCCTCCGAGAACTTTGTGAGCGAGGCGGTTCTGGAGGCCACGGGCTCCGTCCTGACGAACAAGTACGCCGAGGGTTATCCCGGAAAGCGGTATTACGGCGGCTGCGAGTTCGTGGACATGGCGGAATCGCTGGCCATCGAGCGGGCGAAGAAGATCTTCGGCGCCGACCACGTAAACGTCCAGCCCCACTCCGGCTCCCAGGCGAACATGGCCGTCTACCTCTCCGTGATGAACCCGGGGGACACCATGCTCGGGATGAACCTCTCGCACGGGGGGCACCTGACCCACGGGAGCCCCGTGAACTTCTCGGGGAAGCTCTTCAACGTGGTGCCCTACGGCGTGCGGGAGGACACGGAGACGATCGACTACGACCAGGTCCGCGACCTGGCCCTCAAGCACAGGCCGAAGCTGATCGTGGTGGGCGCCTCCGCGTATCCCCGGACCATCGACTTCCGGGCGTTCCGCCAGATCGCCGACGAGGCGGGATGCATGGTGATGGCGGACATCGCACACGTCGCGGGGATGGTCGCCGTCGGGCTGCACCCCACCCCCGTGCCGCACTGCGAGTTCGTGACCACCACCACCCACAAGACGCTGCGCGGCCCCCGCGCGGGGATGATCATGTGCCGGGAGGACATGGCGAAGAAGCTGAACTCCGCCATCTTCCCCGGGATCCAGGGCGGCCCCCTGATGCACGTCATCGCTGCGAAGGCGGTCGCGCTGAAGGAGGCGATGGAGCCCACGTTCCGGGAGTACCAGGCGCAGATCCTCCGGAACGCCGCCGCGATGGCGAAGACGCTCCTCTCCCGCGGCCATCGGCTGGTGTCCGGGGGGACGGACAACCACCTGTTTCTCGTGAACCTGAAAGACACCCCGCTGACGGGGAAAGAGGGGGAGGAGGCTCTGGAGCGGGTGGGGATCACGGTCAACAAGAACACCGTCCCCTTCGAGACGCGCAGCCCCTTCGTCACCAGCGGCATCCGCATCGGGACGCCCGCGCTGACCACCCGCGGGATGAAGGAACGGGAGATGGAACGGATCGGCAACTGGATCGCCGACGTGCTGGCCAGCCCTTCCGACGCGTCGGAACAGAAGCGGGTGGAGTCGGAGGTCCGCTCCCTCTGCGGCTCCTTCCCTCTCTACGCCTCGCGCCTGGGGGAGTACGCGAAGGGGTGAGCCCTTGACTACGGGAGCCCGGACCCGTCCGGACTGGGACACCTATTTCATGGACATGGCGAAGCTCGCCGCAAGGCGTTCCTCCTGCCTGCGGCGGGCGGTCGGCGCGGTGCTGGTGAAAGACCGGCGCCTGCTGGCCACGGGGTACAACGGCGTCCCATCCGGGGTCACCCACTGCGATGTGGCCGGGTGCCTCCGGGATCGGCTCCAGGTCCCGTCCGGCGAGCGGCACGAACTGTGCCGGGGGTTGCACGCGGAGCAGAACGCCATCATCCAGGCAGCCTTCCACGGCGTGTCGATCCGCGACGCCGTCCTCTACTGCACCAACCTTCCTTGCATCATCTGCGCGAAGATGCTCATCAACGCGGGGGTGCGCCGCGTGGTCTACATCGAGGGGTACAGCGACGCGCTGACCTGCGAGATGCTCTCGGAGGTCGGGATGGAGCTGGTGCGGATGGGAGACCCTGCCCCGTGAGGTGTCCCCGGTGCGGCCACGACGACAACAAGGTGGTCGACTCCCGGGCGGGCAAGGACGGCGACGTGATCCGGCGGAGGAGGGAGTGCCTCTCCTGCCAGCGCCGCTTCACCACCTACGAGCGGATCGAGGAGGAGCTTCCCCTGGTGGTCAAACGGGACGGCCGCCGCGAGCCGTTCGACCGGCAGAAGATCCTCACCGGCATCCTCAAGGCGTGCGAGAAGCGCCCCGTCAGCTACGCCACCATCGAGCACCTCGTCGACACCCTGGAGATGGAGTTCCAGGCGTCGGCGGAGAAGGAGATCTCCTCGATCCGGATCGGGGAGCGGGTAATGGCGAAGCTGCTCCCGGTGGACGACGTGGCCTATGTGCGGTTCGCCTCCGTGTACCGGCAGTTCAAGGACGTGAGCCAGTTCGTCGAGGAGATCAAGACGCTCATCACCGAGCCCGCCGACCGCCGCGGCAAGCCCTGATGCCGAAAGGGACCTTTCCCGCCGCCGCGTTCATGCGCAGGGCCCTCTTCCTCGCCAGGAAGGGGCTGGGACGGACGTTTCCCAACCCCGCCGTCGGCGCGGTGGTCGTCCGCCGGGGGCGCGTGGTGGGGGAGGGGTGGCACCGGGCAGCCGGGGGGCCGCACGCCGAGGTCGAGGCGCTGCGCGCGGCGGGGGAGAAAGCCCGGGGAGCGGACCTGTACGTCACCCTGGAGCCTTGCGACCACAGGGGGCGCACGCCGCCCTGCACCGCCGCCGTCATAGCCGCCGGTGTAGCGCGGGTGGCGTACGCGATAGAGGACCCCAATCCCCGCGTCCGGGGACGGGGGGGCCGCCGCCTACGGGAGGCGGGGGTGGCGGTCCACGAGGGGCTCCTTTCGGACGGTGCGGGGGAGCTTAACCGGGGGTTCGCCCGGTGGGTCGTCACGGGCCGCCCCTACGTGACGCTGAAGCTGGCCGTCTCCCTGGACGGTCAGATCGCGGCGGCTGGCGGCGCATCCCGGTGGATCAGCGGGGAGGCGGCGCGTCGCATGGTGCACCGGATGCGCTCCGAGTCGGACGCCATCCTGGTGGGGGGCGGCACCGCGCGGCGCGACGACCCGCTCCTCACCGCGCGCGTCCCGGGCGGGAGAACGCCGCGGCGCGTCGTCCTCACGACACGGCCCGGCGCGTTGCGGAGGAACCGCATCTTCCGGGAGGGACCCGGGGAGGTCCTCGTGGCGTGCCCCGCGGGAATCCAGCGCAGGGAGGCGGAGCGGCTCCGGGCGCTCGGCGCGCGCGTGCTCCCGCTACCCTCGAGGGGAGGGAGGATCCGCGCCGCCGACCTCCTCGGCGCACTGGGCGCGGAAGGGGTGACCTCCCTGCTGGTGGAGGGGGGTGGAAAGACCGCGGGATGGCTCGCCGCGGAAGGTGGCGTCGACCGGTACGTCCTGTTCGTCGCTCCCCTCCTGCTGGGTGAGGGGGTGCGGGCCCTGTCGGGCTGGGCGTGCCCGGACCCGCGGTCGGGGGTGTGGCTTTCCTTCGAGGCCGTGCGGCGGGTGGGGAGGGACATCCTCCTGATCGCCGAACCGCGGGAAGGGAGGTAGCGCGATGTTCACGGGGATCGTGGAGGATATCGGGACGGTCGTTTCCGTTTCCCCTCTCCGGGCGGGGACATCGGTCACGGTGGCGACAGGACTTCCGATCGCGGAGATCGCCCTCGGGGAATCCATCGCCGTATCCGGGGTTTGCCTGACGGTCGCGGGGAAGGGGGACGGGAGGTTCACGGCGGACGTCTCCCGGGAAACCCTGTCGAAGACGACCCTGACCTCCGCACGGCCGGGGACCCGGGTCAACCTGGAGCGCGCCGTGATCCTCACCGGGCGCCTCGGGGGGCACATCGTGTACGGGCACGTGGACGGCACAGGGACGATCCGGGAGATCCGGCCCCAGGGGGAAGCCAGGGTGTTCCATATCCAGGCCGATCCTTCTATAATGAAGTTCGTGGTTTACAAGGGTGCGGTGGCCGTGGACGGGGTGAGCCTCACGGTCAGCGCCGTCCGCCCGGAAGGATTTGAACTGACCCTCATCCCGCTTACGCTGGAACGGACGACCCTCGGTGCATCGCGTCCCGGGGAACGGGTCAACCTCGAGGCCGACATCGTGGGCAAGTACGTCCTGCGCCACATGGAGGGCGGCGGCGGGATCACCAGGGATTTCCTGAAGCAGCACGGCTTTTCTTGAGAAACGCGAGGAACGGATGCCGCTTTCCAGGATCGAAGACGCTCTCGAGGATATCCGGGCCGGGAAGATGGTCATCCTCGTGGACGACGAGGACCGCGAGAACGAGGGGGACCTGACCCTCGCCGCGGAGTTCGTCACCCCCGGGGCGATCAACTTCATGGCGCGCCACGGCCGCGGTCTCGTATGCCTCAGCATCACCGAGGAGAAGGCCCGGCAGCTCCAGCTTCCGCCGATGGTCCACGACAACTCCTCCCCGTTCGGGACCGCGTTCACCGTGTCCATCGAGGCCCGGCGGGGCGTGAGCACGGGGATCTCGGCCCACGACCGCGCGACGACGATCCGCACGGCCATCGCCGACAAGGCCCGGCCGGAGGACCTCGTCCGGCCGGGGCACGTCTTCCCGGTCGTGGCGCGGAAAGGCGGGGTCCTGGTGCGGACCGGGCAGACGGAGGGATCGGTCGACCTCGCCCGCCTCGCAGGGTGCGTGCCCGCCGGCGTGATCTGCGAGATCATGAACGACGACGGGACGATGGCCCGGATGCCGGACCTGGAGGCGTTCGCCGCGGAGCACGGGCTGAAGATCGTCTCCATTCAGGACCTGGTCGAGTTCCGCATGCACCGGGAGCGACTGGTGAACCGGGTCGGGGAGACTCGGATGCCCGTCCGGCACGGGGGCGAGTTCACCGCCTACGCGTACTGCAACGAGCTCAACGGGGACACGCACATCGCCCTCGTCAAGGGGGCGGTGCGGACGGACATCCCGGTCCTGGTGCGCGTCCATTCGGAGTGCCTCACAGGGGACGTGTTCGGCTCGCTCCGGTGCGACTGCGGCGAGCAGCTCCACAACTCCCTGCACCGCATCGCGGCGGAAGGGCTGGGGATCCTCCTCTACATGCGGCAGGAGGGGCGGGGGATCGGGCTGGAGAACAAGATCCGCGCCTACAACCTCCAGGACAAGGGATTCGACACGGTCGAGGCGAACGAGCGGCTGGGGTTCAAGCCGGACCTGAGGGACTACGGCGTGGGGGCGCAGATCCTCGTGGACCTCGGCGTCCGCAAGATCCGGCTCCTGACGAACAATCCGAAGAAGATCATCGGGCTGTCGGGGTACGGTCTCGAGGTGGTGGAGCGGGTGCCGATCGAGGTGGTCGCCAACGAGATCAACGTGCGCTACCTCCGCACGAAGAAGCGGAAGATGGGCCACATCCTGAACGTGGACGAGTAGGAGGAGCCGATGGTGCGTGTGATCGAGGGGGATCTCCAGGGGCAGGGCGTCAAGATCGCGATCGTGGTGTCGCGGTTCAACGGCTTCATCACGGATCGGCTGCTCGAAGGGGCGTTGGACGCCCTGAGGCGGCACGGCGTGGAAGAGAAGGGGATCACGGTCGTGAAGGTCCCCGGGTCCTTCGAGATCCCGCTGGGGGTACGGCGGGCGGCCGGGACGAAGGTGGACGCGGTGGTCGCCCTCGGGGCGCTGATCCGGGGAGGAACCCCCCACTTCGACTACCTCAGCGCCGAGGTCACCAAGGGCGTCGCCCAGGTGATGCTGGACACGGGCGTCCCCGTCGCCTTCGGCGTGCTCACCACCGACACGGTGGAACAGGCGATCGAGCGGGCCGGAACGAAGGCGGGAAACAAGGGCGCCGAGGCGGCCCAGTCCGCCCTGGAAATGGTCAGCCTCCTCCGGAGGATGTAGTGTCCCGTATCGCAAATACCTCGGCATTCGATCGCCGCTGCATCCGCGCCGGCGTCGTTGCACTCCCTCTCCGTACTTGTAAGTACGGCTCGGTCGTGCGCCTTGCCGGACTCGGCGCATCGGCGCTCTCGGTGCGTCAAGCTATTTGCGAGACGGAACACTAGCCCCGGGATTCCCGGGGCGAAACAGCATTCGCGTGCGCCGGGAATCCCGAGAAAAGGCCTTCCAGACGCTGTTCCTGATGGACGCCCTGGGGGTTGGTCCGGACGAGGCCATCCCCCTGTTCGCGCTGGCCTCCTCCCCGCCCCGCGACGCGGAGTATTACGACGGAACGGTCCGCGGGGTGTGGGAGCACCGCGTGGAGATCGACGGGCTGATCCGCGACGCCGCGGAGAACTGGCGCCTCGAGCGGATGGCGCTGGTGGACCGGAACATCCTCCGCCTCGGCGCGTACGAGATCCGGCACGGCAGGGACATCCCGTTCGCGGTGGCGATCAACGAGGCGGTCGATCTCGCCAAGCGGTTCGGCGCGGAGGAGTCCGGCGCGTTCGTCAACGGCATCCTCGACCGCATCGCGGAGCTCGTCCGGAAGAAGACACCAGCCCGGTAAGGATCAACGTGTGACGGATATTACAACTGGACACCTGCGGCTCGCGGGGGGCTTCCTCGGAAGCTACGCTCGCGACCTTCGCCCGCTCACTGCGATTCCGCTCGACGCAATTTCTGCCTCCGCTCCATACGCCGCTTCCGAGGAACCCCCCGCTGCGCCTCCGGTGAGGTGTAAAATGACGCCGACGGAGGGTTCGGGATGAAGTACAGGCCGCGGGACATCGAGGGGAAGTGGCAGAAGGCGTGGGAGGAGGCCGGGGTGTTCCGCTGCCCCGACGCCCTGTCCGCCCCGAAATATTACTGCCTCGAGATGTTCCCGTACCCTTCCGGCCGGATCCACATGGGCCACGTGCGGGTGTACACCATCGGCGACCTCCTCGCGCGGTTCAAGCGGATGCGCGGCTACCAGGTCCTCCACCCCATCGGGTGGGACGCCTTCGGGCTGCCCGCCGAGAACGCCGCGTTCCGCCACGGGACGCACCCCGCGAAGTGGACGTGGGAGAACATCGGCTTCATGCGGGAACAGCTCAAGCAGATGGGGATCTCCTACGACTGGGAGCGGGAGTTCTCCACCTGCTCCCCCGAATATTACCGGTGGGAGCAGCTGTTCTTCCTCTGGATGCTCGAGGACGGGATCGCCTACCGGAAGCGCGCGACCCTGAACTGGTGCGACGAGTGCCAGACCGTGCTCGCCAACGAGCAGGTCAACCGCGACGGGACGTGCTTCATCCACGACCAGACCCAGGTGACGCAGCGGGAGCTCGACCAGTGGTTCGTCGCCATCACGAAGTACGCCGAGGAGCTGCTGGCGGGGCACGGGGAGCTCGCGGGCGGGTGGCCGGAGAACATCCTCGAGATGCAGCGCAACTGGATCGGGCGCAGCGAGGGCGCGGAGATCCGCTTTCCCCTCGCGGAAGGGGCCGGGGACATCACCGTCTTCACCACGAGGCCGGACACCCTGTTCGGCGCCACGTTCATGAGCATGGCGCCGGAGCACCCGATGGTGATGGAGTTCGCCCGGAAGTCGGGCCGCGAGGTGGAGGTCCGGGAATTCGTCGACCGTGTGGCGCGGCAGGACCGGGTCGAGCGGACCGGCGAGGACATGGCCAGGGAGGGGATCTTTACCGGCGGGCACTGCGTCAACCCGGCGACGGGGGAGAAGATCCCCGTCTACGCCGCCAATTTCGTCCTCTACGAATACGGAACCGGCGCGGTCATGGCGGTTCCCGCGCACGACCAGCGGGACTTCGAGTTCGCCCGGCGGTATGGGCTGCCGGTCGTGGTCGTCGTCCAGCCGGAAGGGGAGGCGCTCGACCCGGAGACGATGACGGCGGCCCACGAGGGGGCCGGCCGGCTCGTCCGGTCCGGGGAATTCTCCGGGCTGGACAGCGGGGACGGGAAGGTTGCGATCACGCGGCATCTCGAGGGGAAAGGCCAGGGCCGGGGGACGGTCCGGTACCGCCTGCGGGACTGGGGCGTCAGCCGCCAGCGGTACTGGGGGTGCCCGATCCCGGTGATCCACTGCGAGGCGTGCGGCGTCGTCCCGGTGCCCGCGAAGGACCTCCCCGTGGTGCTTCCGGAGGACCTCCCCTACACCCGCGAGCGTGGGAACCCCCTCGCAGGCGCGGAGGGATGGCTCCGGGTCCCGTGCCCATCCTGCGGGAAGCCCGCCCGCCGCGAGACGGACACCTTCGACACCTTCTTCGAGTCCAGCTGGTATTTCCTGCGCTACATCGACCCGAAGAACGACCGGGCGCCGCTCGACCCGGAGAAGATGCGGCGCTTCGCCCCGGTGGACCAGTACGTGGGGGGTGTCGAGCACGCCTGCATGCACCTGATCTACGCCCGCTTCTTCCACAGATATCTCCGCGACAAGGGGCTCGCCCCGGGGAACGAGCCGTTCCTCCGGCTCCTCTCCCAGGGGATGGTCTGCATGCAGACCCTCGAGTGCCCCAAGCACGGGTGGCGGTACCCGGAGGAGGTCGACGAGAGCGGCGCGTGCCGCCAGTGCGGCGAGACGGTCAGCGTCGGCCGTTCGATGAAGATGTCCAAGTCCAAACGGAACGTCGTGGAGCCGTCCGCCCTGATCGAGCGGTACGGCGCGGACACCGCCCGCATCTTCTCCCTCTTCGCCGCGCCGCCGGAGAAGGACCTGGACTGGAGCGAGCAGGGGGTGGAAGGGGCGTTCCGCTTCCTCGGGCGGGTATACCGCCTTGTCGCCCTGCGCGCGGGGGCGGTCTCCGCCGCGCCGCGGCAGTGGGACGGGTCGGAGGAGGTGCGCCGTATCCGCCAGGTGACCCACCGTACCTTGCGGAAAGTGACCGGCGACGTGGAGGAGCGGTTCCACTTCAACACGGCCATCTCCGCCGTCATGGAGATGGTGAACTTCCTCTACCTCGTGGACGACGCGGCGTGGGGAGCCCCTGCCACGGCCGGGGCGCTGCGGGAGGCGGTGGAGCTGCTGCTTCACATGCTCTCCCCCTTCGCTCCGCACGTCGCGGAGGAGCTGTGGCAGCGTGTGGGGAACGCCGACCTGATCTGCACCCGTCGCTGGCCGGAGGCGGACGTCGCGGCCGCCCGGGAGGACACGGTGGAGGTGGTCGTCCAGGTGAACGGAAAGGTCCGTACGAGGCTCACCGTGGCGGCGGGGGCGGGGGAGGATGAGATCCGCGTCCTGGCGACGTCCGACCCGAGGGTCCTGGAGCACACGGCGGGGAAGGAGATCCGCAAGACTGTGTACGTCCCCGGCAAACTGTTCAGCATCGTCGCGGCCTGACAGTGTCCCGTCCCGCGAACACCCTGGCATTCGACCGTACCCGCATCCGTGCCTGCACCGTCGCGGCCATACTCCTGGCGGTCATGGCGGCCTCCGGCTGCGGGTACCGGCTCCGGACCGAGGCCAATTCGCGTTTCTCCGACGCAAAGGTCCGCATGGACGTCACGCCGTTCTCCAACGCCTCCACGATTCCGGACGCGGGATCCTACGTCGCCGCCCGCCTTCGCGAGGAATTGCGCCGCGGGGGGTACCGGGGGGGATTCGAACGGCCGCGCGCGGACTTCCTGGTCGACGGGAAGGTGCAGGAGACCCGCGAGAGCGTGGTCTCCCACGCGGTGGACAGCCGGTTCGGCCTGGAATACCGCCTCGTCGTCGTCCTGGACATCCGGGTGGTGGATGTGGCGAACGGCCGTGTCCTCTGGAAGGAAACGGGAATCTCCGAGACCGCTCCATTCTATTCCGGCCCGGACCCCCAGTACACGGAAGCCAACCGGAGGGCTGCCTTCGAGGACGCGGCCCGTCGCCTCGCGATCCGCCTCGCCCAGACGATCCGGGTGGTCCTGTGAACGACGCTTCCGTTCCACCGGTTTTCAGGGCCTGGATCGGCAAGGTGCCGGCCCCCGCATACCTTCTGTACGGGGACGGCGCCGGGCTGGCGGGGTGCCTCGTGGACGCGTGGGAGCGGCGGCTGCGCGCCGGGGGAGTGCGCTTCGAGACCCATCACTGGACGCCGGCGGACCTCGACCGGGAATCCCCCGTGACTGTCTGGCGCTCCCCCTCCTTTTTCGCACGGGTGCGCATCTTCGTCCTCCCGGACCTCACGGAGATGAAGAAAGTTCACCGGGATGCGATCCGCGACTACCTCGAAGCGCCGGAACCTTCCGCGACGCTCGTCCTGCACGGCACCGACTTCCGCCAGGCGCAGGGGCTCTCCCGTGCCCCGAACCTCCTGTCCGCCGCCCCGAGGGAGCAGCAGGCAGTGGATTCCCTTGCGGAGTACGCCATCGGCGCTGTCCGGGAGGCCGGAGTGTCCCTCTCCCGGGAATCGGCATCCTTCCTCGCCCGGTGGGTCGGCGTTTCCTTCGAACCGCTCGCCGCCGAGGTCGGGAAACTCATCGCGTACGCCCGGGGGCGGAAGGAGATCGTCGAGGAGGACATCCGCGCCGTCTGCGTATCCCGCGGTGAAGTGGACCCGTTCCGCATGGCGGAGGCGCTGGTGAGGAAGGACGGCCCCGCATGCATCGCGCTCCTGCGCCGCTTCGCTGTCACCGCGGACGCGGATGATTACCACAGGCTGAACGGGGCGTTGTCCTGGTACCTTCGGAGCTGCATACAGGGCAGGGGCAGGTCGGTGACGGTCGCGCCGGGACGGGCCGCGGTGCTGTTTCGCACCCTGTCGCGGATCGACCGGGAGTTGAAGGGGGAGAGCCGGCTCTCCCCCGGGCAGGTCTTCGAGATCCGGCTTCTGCTGGCGCTGTCTTAGTGGCCCTTGCGGTTACTTCCCCGCGGTCGCTTTCCGGACCGCCTTGGCGAGCCGGGAGATCTTGCGGGACGCCGTCTTCTTGTGCAGCACGCCCTTCGACCCGGCGCGGGCGATGAGGGACGACGCGTTCCGGAGGAGCTCGGCGGCCTTGTCGCCGGATTCGGCGATCCCTGCGCGGACCTCCTTGACGGCGCTCTTGACGGTGGAGCGGACGTGGCGGTTCTGCGCGCGGCGCTTCAGACTCTGCTTGTGCCGCTTCACGGCGGACTTGAGCTTGGCCAACCTGTTCCTCCTTGCGATCCGATCATCGGTATTATCGAAAGTGACATTTAATACCATGGACCCGGAAATGTCAAAGAGGAAAAGGGGATTTTCCCGGGGAGGACGGCAATGCGCGGGGAAGCGGCGAGCGGATGGAATGCCCAATAAACAGGCAATCTGCGGAACGGTCCCTCCGGGCGCGCACGGCCCGGAAATTCCACAAGGGACTCCACAGGGTTTCCACAACAGGTGTGGAAAACGGGATGCCGCTCAGGAGGTGGCCTTCTTCGCTTTCTGCCAGAGGGTTTCGAGGGTGGCCATGTCGGCTGCTTCGATGGAATTACCCGTTTCCGAAGCGATTTTTTCCATCTCCCGGAATCTCCGCTCGAACCGGTCGTTCGCGGACATCATCGCGACTTCCGGGTTCAGGTCCAGGAAACGAGCGAGATTGACGAGTGCGAACAGGACATCCCCGAACTCGTGTTCGATGCGGCCGGGGTCCGTCCCGGACATGGCATCCTTGAGCTCCCCGAGCTCTTCCTCCACCTTTTCCAGCACCTGCTCCGTCCGCTCCCAGTCGAAGCCGGCGCGGGCGGCCTTCTTCGACATCTTGGACGCCCTCAACAGGGAAGGGAATTCCCGCGGCACCCCCCCCACGATGGAGGGGTGGGCCCTGTTCTCCACCGTCCGCTTGATGTGTTCCCACTGGAGGGAGACGGCCTCCGGGTTGTCGGCCCGGGCATCGCCGAATACGTGAGGGTGGCGGCGGACCATCTTCTCCGAAATCGAAGCGATCACGTCGGTGATGTCGAAATCCCGGTTTTCCTGCGCGATCCGGGCGTGGAAGAGGATCTGCAGAAGGAGGTCGCCCAGTTCCTCGCACAGCAGGGCAGGGTCGTTCCGGCGGATCGCGTCCACCACCTCGTGGGTCTCCTCCACGAGGTATTGCCGCAGCGTTTCGTGGGTCTGGGCGCGGTCCCATTCGCACCCCCCCTCGCCGCGGAGGCGGGCCATGATCTCGACGAGTTTCCGGAAGTCGTCCATAGCGGGTATTTTCCCCGTGACAATGTTAACATAATGCCTTTATGACTCCACGGGTTCCCAACGGGACCGGTATTTTCAGCGCACCGGCATCCCTTTTCCTGGTGATCTTTCTGTTATCGGTCCCTGCATCCGGCTCGGCGGCGGAACCGTTCCCGGGGTATCCGCGGAACGTCCGGGAGCAGGCGCTGCGGGTGGTCGGGGCCGCAACACCCGCCCCGACCGATGCCTTCGCGCGGGAGGTGCGCTCCCTCCGGAAGCTGATGCTCGATCACGGCATCCTGTCCCTCAACGCCATCCCGGACCTGGTCTTCGAACGTGCCGTGAAGGAAGGGTGGACGCGGCAGGCGTACGGGGCATTGCGGGAAACGACGCGCGTGGCGCCACTGTCCGTTCCCCTCTGGGCCTGGCTCACCCGCGAGGACGCCGTGCGGTTCGCGCCGGACCGGTTTCTCTCCGACGTGGAGGGATTGGCCGGCGCCGCACGGGCGTTCGCCCCGGCCCTGCCGGGATGCGCCGCGTGGCTGATGCTCGTCGTCTCGGTGGCCGCGTACTGGTTCGCGGCCTGGGCATCCATCTCCCTGCTGCTGCGCGCCCGGACGGCCTTGACCGCCGACGCGTCGCGCCTGTTCCGGACCTTCACGTATCCCGAGATTCCGGCCTCCCTGCTCGTGTGGGGCTGCTTCGTCGCCCCCGTCATCGCCGGCGCGGGGCTGGGCGCGTGCGCCGTGTTCTGGGTCGCCGTATCGGCGGGGTACCTTCGGCGCGGGGAAGCGGCGATCGCGGTCACGGCGATCATCCTGCTAGCGTGCGTCTTCCTCTCCAGCGGGGTCCTTGAGTCCATCGAACGGCTGGCCATTGGAACCCGGACCGGGAAGTGGCTCGGCGTCGAAGGGTATTTCCCCGGAGCCTGGCCGGAAGTCCCTTCCACGGGGGACCCGGCCCTTCCAGGACCGCAGTGGGAGCGCATGGTGCGGTTCGGCAAGGCCAGGGCGGAGATGCAGGCGGGGAACCTGCAAAGTGCGGAACGGATGTGGTCGGAGCTGATCCGGGACGGGCAGGACGTCGCCGGGTCGTACAACAACCGCGGGGTGGTCCGCGCGCGGCTCGGGAAGACCGGGGACGCGTTGTCGGATTTCGAGGCCGCCGCCGGGCGAACCCCGTCGGGCGGGCCTGCGCACTGGAACGCCTACCAGCTCTACCTGGGGACGTTCCGGCTGGACCAGGCGGCCCGGATCCAGTCCGCGGCCTGGTCGAGCATCGGGTCGATGCCCCCGTTCGACTTCCGGGCCGATGAGATGACCCGCGGCGAACTGGTGCCGTCCCCGATACGGGCGGAAGGGGTCTGGAGGAACCTGTTCACACCCCGGAAAGGCTGGGTGAGGGAGGCGGCGGAGAGTCCGATACACGTGCTCTTCTTCCGGCTCCTGCCGGGCAGCTGGATCCCCATGGTCCTTGCCGCGGCATGCATCTGGGCGGCGGCGTGGATGCTCCTCACCCGGAAGGTCTGGCTCCACTGCGCGTGCCGGTCCTGCGGCACCCTGACGATGGTCGCCCGGACGAGGGAGACCACCGACATCTGCAATTCCTGCCGGGCCCAGGTCGGCGGCGGCGTCCGCGGCGGGGAGGAGAGAGAGCGAAGGATCCTGACCATCCGGCTGCATCGGCGGTACGTCCGGGCCTGCTCCGTCCTGGTTCCCGGGAGCGGCGCCCTGTGGGCGGGCAAGGACCTGCAGGCGATGGCGTACGCCTTCGCGCTGTGCACTCCTTTGGGGGCGCTGACGGTTTCCCTGGGCGCGCGGGCGACGTCCCGGGGGCTGATCTCGGACCTGCAGACCCTCGCCACCGGCGTCGCCGTCGCGTGCGTGGCGCTGGCATGGGCCGGCGGTGCGTGGTGGGGGAGACGTTCCTTCGACCGGCTGCAGATGCAGTACAACATCGCGGGCGAGGGGACCTAGGACGTGCAGGGGAAAATCGCCGATTTCAGCATCCCGGAGATCTTCCAGCTCGTTTCCTCGCAGGGGAAGAGCGGCTCCCTCGCAATCTCCGGGGACGACCGGGTCACGATCTTCCTGTTCGCGGAGGGGCTGATCGTGGACGTCCAGCCCGACCGGAGGGAGCCCCGGTCCCTCCTGGGAACCATGCTTCGGGACGCCGGGTTCCTCACCGACTCCGACCTGAAACGGTTCCTCGACGCCCAGGGGGGCGGCGGGAAGAAGATCGGGGAACTCCTCGTGGAGAAGGGGAAGATATCCCGCGAGGTGCTCGCCCGCTACCTCGCCCTGCAGGTCAGGGAATGCCTCTTCGACGTGCTGTCCCTGCGGGACGGGGAGTTCCGGTTCGAGGGATTCGCGGTCCGGTCCTCCCCCTTGGGAGGGGAACCGATGCGGCCGGACGTCCTGATGATGGAGGGGATGCAGTTCCTCGACGAGTACCCCCTGTACCGCGGGAAGCTGCCGCCGGGGGCGTACCGCGCGATGCGGCGCAAGGGGGAGAAGGTCGACACGAGCGCGATCTCCCCGGAGGAGCGCGCCGTCTGGAAGGCGCTGGAGTTCTCGGACGATCCCGACCGGGTCTTCCGGAAAGCCTGCATCACGGGGGTCGAGGGGTGCAGGGGGCTGGTATCGCTGTTGGACCGGGGCCTGGTGGAGGTCCGCGCGGTGGTCCCGGAACGGGAGGACCCCGACCTGCGGATCCGGAGGGAGTTCTCCCTGCGCCGCCGGCACGCCACGGTCCTTGCGGTCCTGTGGGCAGGGGGCGCGGCGGCCGCGGCGGCCTGGCTCTACCGCTCCCTCCTCTCCCCGTCCGCCGCGGAGCTCTTTTCGGAATGGACGAGGTTCTTCTGATTTGCGATCTCGAGGAGGGGGTGAGGGATTGACGGAGGCGCGGGAGGAAACGATCCGGTTCGAGGACCCGTCGGTCCTGCCGACGCTGTTCGGGCCGCACGACGCGCACCTGAAGGCGCTGGAGAAGGCCCTCGGCGTCGTGATCCGGCCGGGAAGCGTCGACGCGCGTGTCGCGGGGGACCCGATCCCGGTGGAGCTCGCAGGAAAAGTGCTCTCCGGGCTGTACCGGGTGCTCCGCCGGGGCATCCCGTTGGCGGGGAACGATGTCGACGCGGCGATCCGAATCGTCTCGGCGGACCGGAACGCGGACGTTTCCGAGGTGTTCCAGGACGTCGTCTTCAAATCCTCCCGGAACCGGATGATCACGCCGAAGAGCGTGGCGCAGAAACGGTACCTCGACGCCATGCGGGACTTCGACATCGTCTTCGGCGTGGGCCCGGCGGGGACGGGGAAGACCTTCCTCGCCATGGCCATGGCGGTGGGATTCCTCCTCCGGAAGGAGGTGAAACGGATCGTGCTCGCCCGCCCGGCGGTGGAGGCCGGGGAGAAGCTCGGATTCCTGCCGGGGGACATGGCGGAGAAGGTGAACCCGTACCTCCGGCCGCTGCACGACGCGCTGTACACGATGCTCGAGTACGAGCAGGCGGCGAAGCTGATGGAGCGGGGGACCATCGAAGTGGCGCCGCTGGCATTCATGCGGGGGCGCACGCTGAACGACTCATTCGTCATCCTAGACGAGGCCCAGAACACCACCTCCGAGCAGATGAAGATGTTCCTCACCCGCATCGGTTTCGGCTCGAAGGCGGTCATCACCGGGGACATCACGCAGACCGACCTCCCTTCGGGCCGGGTCTCCGGCCTGAACGAGGCGATCTCCATACTCGACGGCGTGGAGGGGATCCGTTTCTGCCGGTTCACGGAGATCGACGTAGTGCGCCACCCCCTCGTGCAGGAGATCATCAAGGCGTATGAGCGGTTCGAGAAGCGATTCCAGGGATAACCGCCGCTCCGGCAACGGGGAGTCGCGGCGCCTGCGGTACGGCCGGCTGCTCGCCCTGAGCGTGGCCTCGGCGGCGGCCTTCGCGGTGCTCTTCTACCTGTGGGGGCACGAACTCCTCCCGCGCGCCGCGGGACGGTGGAGAGGGACGTTTCCGTTCGTCGGCGCCGTGGCCCTGACGCTGGCGGTGGCGCTGTTCCTCACGGAATGGTTCGGCTTCGCGGGGCGGGAAGTGCGCAAGGTACGCCTGGCGCTGCGCGATTTCCTGTTCCTGTGCTCCCTCGCCTTCCTCCTCTTCTTCGCCGCCAAGGGGGTGATCGATCTTCTCGCGGAAACGCCCACGCTTGTCCGCTCCGTGCCGCCGAGGGTGTACGGGTACCTCATCCCGCTTCCCGCCTTCGCGATGACCGTCCGGATCCTGATCAACTCCGAAACGGCGATCCTCTTTACGGTGGCGGCGTCCGTCCTCTCCGCTGCCGCCGCCTCCGGGCGCTGGTCGGCCATGCTGTTCCTCCTGCTGGTCGGCACCGCGGGCGCCTCCCGGTCGCGAAGGGTGCAGGACCGCTACCGGATGCTGTGGGTCGGGGTGCAAACTGCGCCGGTGTGCGCCGTGGCGGCGGTCGCCCTCGAGTTGGCGTTCTACGGTTCGGGCAGCATCTTCTGGGCGGCGGCGTTCGGCGCCGCGAACGGCCTGCTGTCGGGCCCGATCGCCCTGGCCGTCCTGCCGGTGGCGGAGTACGCGTTCGGGTACGCCAGCGACATCCGGTTGATGGAACTGGGCCACACCGGGCACCCCCTCCTGCGGCGCCTGATGGTCGAGGCGCCGGGGACCTTCCACCACAGCGTGGTGGTCGGGACGCTCGCAGAAGCGGGGGCCCTGGCGATCGGAGCCAACCCGGTGCTGTGCCGCGTCGCCGCCCTGTACCACGACGTGGGAAAGCTGGGGAAGGCCCACTACTTCTCGGAGAACCAGGCGGGGGCGTTGAACGTCCACGATGCCCTTTCCCCCGGCCTCTCCCGGACCGTCATCCTGTCCCATGTGAAGGAGGGGACGCGGCTGGGGAAGGAGCACCGCCTCGGGGACCGGATCGTGGAGATCATCGAACAGCACCACGGCACCAGCGTGCTGTATTGTTTCCTCGACAAGGCGAGGCCGATGATCCGGGACAGGAAGGCGTCGGAGGAGATGTTCCGGTACCCCGGCCCGAAGCCCCGGACCCGCGAGGCGGCGATCGTCATGCTGGCGGACGCGGCGGAGGCGGCGGTCCGCAGTCTCCACCAGCCTTCACCCGGAGGGGTGGAGGAGACGGTCCAGGGGATCATCGACCGCGTCTACCTCGACGGCCAGCTGAACGAGTGCGACATGACGCTGCGTGACCTGCACGCCGTCGGCCGGGCCATCAGCCAGGTCCTCGCCGCGGTATCCCACGGTCGGGTGGACTATCCCGAGGCCGGAAAAGGGGCCTCCGGCAAGGTGTCTTGACCCGTTCCCCCGGCGGATACCGGGTCAGCGTGCGGCAGGACCTTCGCCCCGCCCCTCTTTCCGGAGCGGCGCTGAAAGGGTTCGTGCTCGCCGCCCTCGGGTGCCTGCGCGCGGAATCCGCGGACGTCCGGGTGCGGGTGGTCGGGGACGCGGCGATCGCCCGCTGGAACCGGGATTTCCTGGGCCGGCCCTGGCCCACGAACGTGCTCTCCTTTCCCGACGCCGACCAACCGTCTCCCGGCGGGAAGTCGGTGTCCGGCGACATCGTCGTCTCCGCGCCCACCTGCCTCTCCCAGACGCAGGGGTGGAGGGAAACGGCGGAGGGGCGCGTCTTTTTCTTCGTCCTCCACGGGATGCTGCACCTCGCCGGGTACGACCACGAGGCCGGCGGAGCACAGGCCCGCCGGATGCGCCGGAAGGAGCTCCACCTGTACCGCCGCGTCCTCGCAGAACGGGCAACAGAGGGTAGAGGGGGACATTCTTGAAACGAACGCTCCTCCTCGGCGCCCTGTTCGTGCTGTCCTACGCCCTCGGGACCCCGGGATACGACGTCCCCGCGTTGCCGTTCGTCTGTCTCGCCCCGTTCCTCGCCCTGGCCGTCGAATCCCCCTCCGCCCGGAGCGCCGCGTGGCGCGGGTGGATCGCGGGGACGGCGGGAAGCCTCCCGCTGTATTACTGGATCGCCCACACCGTCGCCGTGACGGGAAAGCAGGGATGGCCTCTCGGGGCCCTCGCCGTGTTTCTGGTCTCCGCCTACATCGGAGCGTATTTCTCCGTCGCGGCGGCGGCCGCCAGAAGGCTGCAAGGGCGATACGGCGGGAACGGGCTGTGGGCGTTCCCCCTGGTCTGGGTCGGCCTGGAACTTGTCCGCTCGTACCTGTTCTCCGGCTTCCCGTGGATGCTGCTCGGCTACGGCCTGGCCGGGAGCGCGTTGCTCCGGCAAGCCGCGGACCTTGCCGGCGTGCTCGGGTTGTCGTTTCTCCTCGCCTTGTCGGGCGTTTCGGTGTGCCTTTCCTCCTCCGCCGCGGCGAGGCGAGCGTGGGGGAGAGGTCTCCTGTTCGCGATACCCGCCGTCGCGGCCGTCGCGTTCCTATGGGCGTACGGAGCGGCCTCCCACGCCGCGCGGGGACCCGGGCACACGGCCGAACCGCCCCTCGTGGTGGGGATCGCCCAGGGAGGGATCGACCAGGCGGTGAAATGGGACCCGGGGAACCAGGGGAAGACCCTCGACGTCTACGAGGAACTGACCCACCGGGCGCGCGATGCCGGCGCACGGGTGGTGGTG
This sequence comes from Deltaproteobacteria bacterium, assembly GCA_017889845.1. Classification (GTDB taxonomy): domain Bacteria; phylum Desulfobacterota; class Deferrimicrobia; order Deferrimicrobiales; family Deferrimicrobiaceae; genus JAGGAJ01. The sequence goes on along the minus strand of JAGGAJ010000002.1, from coordinate 8,754 downwards.
TGGCCGGAAACGGCCGCGCCGTTCTTCTACGGGTGGGATCCCGGACTTACCCGGCGACTCGACGGGATCGGCGCCCGCGCGGGGGTTCCGCTCCTCTTCGGGGCCCCCTGGTACGACCCGGCGGCGGGCGGGAAGGTCTACAACAGCGTGTTCCACATGGACGCCCGGGGCGTGGTCAGGGGGAGGTACGACAAGCGGCATCTGGTTCCCTTCGGGGAGTACGTTCCCCTCCGGAGAATCCTCTTTTTCGTGAAAAAGCTGACGGTCGGGGAGAACGATTTCTCCGCCGGGGCGGGGCCGGTCATCTTCGAGATCGCCGGCACCCGGGTGGCGGCCTCGGTCTGCTACGAGGCGATCTTCCCGCCGGTCCTCCGGGACGGGGTGGCCGCTGGTGCGGGCGTCCTGGTCAACGTGACGAACGACGCCTGGTTCGGCGACACCGTGGCGCCCCACCAGCACCTGGCGATGGCCCGCCTGCGCTGCGTGGAGTTCCGCCGGCCCATGGTGCGGGCGGCCAACTCGGGGATCAGCGCGGTCATCGACTCCCGGGGGGAGGTGGTCGCCTCCCTCGGCCTGTTCCGCCGCGGGATCGTGACGGCGGTGGTCCGGCCCGGATCGGGCAGTACCCCGTGCGAGAAATCCGGGGAAATGTTCGGGATTTCCTGTAGTATAATTGCTGCTTTAACTCTTGTTTTCCCCTTGCGAGGAACCCATGGCATCCGGATGGCTGGAAGAAAAGACCGCGGCGCTTGAAGCACGGTTCCAGGCGCTCCGGGGCTACCTTTGAAGTAGACGCAAAGGTTTCCCGTCAGAAGGAGCTGGAGGCCGAGGTGTCCCGCGAGGGGTTCTGGGACGACCCGGAAGGAGCCGAGCGCGCGCTGCGCGAGCGGAAGGGAATCGAAACCCTCCTTGGCCGATGGGCGGAGTTGTCCTCCTCCCTGGCCGACCTGCGGGCCTACCTCGACCTGGCGGACGAGGCCGGGGACGAGGCGCTGAACGCGGAGATCGAGCAGCACCTGTCCGCCGTGTCGGGCACCCTGGACGCCCTCGAGTTGGACCGGATGCTCTCCGGCGAGAACGACGTGCGCAAGGCCATCGTGACCATCCACGCCGGCGCCGGCGGGACGGAGTCGCAGGACTGGGCCGAGATGCTCCTGCGGATGTACTCCCGCTTCGCCGACCGGCACGGGTTCGAGATGGAGCTGGTCGAGCGGCAGGAGGGGGAGGAGGCGGGGATCAAGAGCGCGACCTTCGTCCTTTCGGGGGATCACCCGTACGGGTACGTCAAGGCGGAGAGCGGCGTCCACCGCCTGGTCCGGATCTCCCCATTCGACGCGAACAAGCGGCGGCACACCTCGTTCGCCTCGGTATTCGTCTCGCCGGAGATCGACGACGACGTGCAGATCCAGATCAACGAGTCGGACCTGAAGGTCGATACTCTCCGATCGGGCGGCGCCGGGGGGCAGCACGTGAACAAGGTCGAGTCCGCGGTCCGGTTCACCCACATTCCCACCGGGATCGTCGTGCTCTGCCAGCAGGAGCGGTCCCAGGGAAAAAATCGGGCGCTGGCGATGAAGATCCTGCGGTCGAAGCTGTACGAGCTGGAGATGCGCCAGCGGGCGGAGAAGGCGATGGAGGCCCACAAGACGAAGAAGGACATCGCCTGGGGTTCCCAGATCCGGTCGTACGTGCTCGCCCCGTACCGCCTGGTGAAGGACCACCGCACCGGGCACGAGACCGGGAACGTGGACGCCGTGCTGGACGGGGACATCCTCGGATTCATCCGGAAGTACCTGCTCTCCGGAGGGGCGGAGGGGGAGATGGGGGGCGCGGCGTGACGGGGGAGTGGAACGACCTGATGCGCGACCGGTTCCGGAAGGTCGATACGCTTGCGGCCTCCGGGACGGCAGCGTACCCGAACGACCAGAAGGTTGGGTGGACCACGGCGGCGGCGCGCGCCGCCGCCGCCGGCATACCGCCGGAGGATCTGCCCGGGAAGTCGATCCGGGTGGACATCGCCGGCCGGATCGTCGCGTTGCGCCGGTTCGGGAAGGCCACCTTCCTCGTCCTGTCCGACCGGGCGGGGAGGCTGCAGGCGTACCTGAAGCGCGACGCGGTGGGGGAGGCGGCGTACGACCTGTTCCTTTCGACCGTGGACGCGGGCGACATCCTCTGGGTGGAAGGGACCCTCTTCGTGACCCGCACGGGCGAACTGACCGTCGAGGCCGCGCGGTACCGGATGCTGACCAAGGGGATCCGGCCGCTCCCGGAAAAGTGGCACGGGCTCTCGGACGTGGAGACGCGGTATCGCCAGCGGTACGTGGACCTGATCGTCAACGAGGAGGTGCGGGAGATCTTCCGGCGCCGGGCCCGGATCGTCTCGTTCCTCCGCGAGTACCTCGTCCGGAGGGATTTCCTCGAGGTCGAGACGCCGATGATGCAGCCGGTGGCGGGCGGGGCCACGGCGAGGCCCTTCGTCACGCACCACAACGCCCTCGACATGGACCTCTACCTGCGGATCGCGCCGGAGCTGTACCTCAAGCGCCTCCTCGTGGGCGGCTTCGAGCGGGTCTTCGAGATCAACCGGAACTTCCGCAACGAGGGGATCTCCACGCAGCACAATCCCGAGTTCACCATGCTCGAGTTCTACCAGGCGTACGCCACCTTCGGGGACCTCATGGCGCTGACGGAAGACATGCTCTCCTCGCTCGCCGTCGGGATCTTCGGCGACACGAAGTTCCCGTACCAGGGCGGCACCGTGGATTTCACTCCGCCGTGGGAGCGGCTCACGGTGGCCGGGGCGGTGGCGCGGTACGGGGGGGTGCCCGAGGAGCGGCTCGCGGAGGAGGGATTCCTCCGGGAGATGGCCGGGCGGCTCGGGATCCCGGACGCGGCGACGTCGCCGCCGGGGAACCTCCTGGTGGCGGTCTTCGAGGAGGTGGCGGAGCGCAAGGTCGCAGGCCCGACGTTCGTCACCGGGTATCCGATCGAGGTCTCACCCCTCTCCCGCCGCACCGACGGCCGGCCCCATCTCGTCGACCGGTTCGAGCTGATCGTCCGCGGGCGCGAGATCGCCAACGCTTTTTCCGAGCTCAACGACCCGGTGGACCAGCGGGGCCGGTTCGAGGAGCAGCTCCTCCGGCGCGAGCGGGGCGACGAGGAGGCGCACTTCATGGACGAGGATTTCCTCCGGGCGCTCGAGTACGGCATGCCGCCCGCCGCGGGGGAGGGGATCGGCATCGACCGCCTCGTGATGCTCCTCACCGATTCCCCTTCGATCCGGGAGGTGATCCTGTTCCCGCAGCTGCGGAAAGAGGGGTAGGGGCGGTTGCGCCTCCCCGTCGAGTTCTACATCGCCAAGAAGTACCTCCTGGCGAAGCGGAAGCAGACCTTCATCTCGATCATCAGCTTCATCTCCGTCGCCGGGGTCGCCGTCGGCACGATGGCCCTCATCATCGTGCTCGCCGTGATGAGCGGATTCGAGCGGGAGCTCAAGGACCGGATCCTGGGCGCGACGGCGCACGCCCACGTCACCAGCGCGGACGGCAGCATCGCGAAACCCTTCGAACTGGCCGAAAAGATCCGGGGGGTGAAGGGGGTGGCCGCCGCGAGCCCCTACATCTTCACGCAGATGATGATCACCTCGGGCAGCGGCGCCCTCGGCGGAGTGCTCCGCGGGGTGGACATCGCCACGATCGGGGAGGTCACCCGCCTCACGAAGGACCTGCGCGTCGGGAAACTGTCCGACCTGCCCCGGAAGACGGCCGACGGCCTCCCGGGAGTGATCCTGGGGCGGGAGCTCGCCGGCAATCTCGGCGTCGGACCGAAGGACGTGGTGGAGGTCCTCGTGCCGGGAGGCTCCGTGACGCCGCTGGGCGCATTCCCTCGCACCGCCCGCTTCCGGGTGGTGGGCATCTCCCAGGCGGGGATGTACGAGTACGATGCCACCTTCGCCTACATCGCCCTCGAGGAGGCGGCGCGTCTCCTCGGGATGGAGGGGCGCGCGACGGGCGTGGAGGTGAAGGTGCACGACGTCTACGCCGCCGCGGACGTGGCAAAGGCCCTGCGGTCGGAGCTGGGGTACCCTTACTGGGCAAAGGACTGGATGCAGAGCAACCGGAACCTCTTCTCGGCCCTGAAGCTGGAGAAGGTGGTGATGTTCATCATCCTCGTCCTCATCGTGATGGTGGCGGCGTTCAACATCATCAGCACCCTGATCATGGTCGTGATGGAGAAGACCAAGGACATCGCGATCCTGATGACTCTCGGGGCGACGCGCCGCACCATCCGCCGGATCTTCGCCCTCGAGGGGCTGATCATCGGCGTGGCGGGCACCACCGCCGGCACCGCGCTGGGGGGCCTGTTGTGCCACCTCCTGCGGCGGTACGAGTTCATCCGCCTCCCCAGCGATGTGTACTACATCTCCACGCTCCCGGTTTCCCTCGAGACCGGGACGGTCCTCCTCGTGATGGCCAGTTCCATACTGATCTGCTTCCTCGCCACCGTGTACCCCGCGCGCCAGGCATCGCGCGTCGACCCGGCGGAGGCGATCCGGTATGAGTGACGCCCCGGCTCTCCGCGCCGAGGACGTCCGGAAGGTCTTCCGCCGCGACGGGTACGACCTGGAGGTCCTCAAGGGGGTTTCCCTCTCCATCGCAAGGGGGGAGATGGCGGGCGTGGTCGGCGTCTCCGGCGCCGGGAAGACCACCCTTCTCCAGATCCTGGGAACCCTCGACCGGGCCACTTCCGGCCGGGTGCTCTACGGCGGCCGCGACGTGTCGGCACTCCCCGAGGAGGAGATGGCGGCGTTCCGGAACCGCTCCGTGGGGTTCGTCTTCCAGTTCCACAATCTCCTGCCGGAATTCACCGTCCTCGAAAACGTGATGCTGCCGTGCCTGATCGCCCGCATCGATCCCGAGGTGGCGAGGGGGCGGGCTTCGAGGCTGCTCTCCGACGTGGGACTCTCCGGCCGCATCGCCCACCGCACGGGGGAGATCTCGGGGGGGGAGCAGCAACGGGCGGCGATCTGCCGCGCGCTCGTGATGGAGCCTTCGGTCCTTCTGGCCGACGAACCCACCGGGAACCTGGACCGGAAGACAGCGGCGGGGGTGGTCGACCTCCTGGTGGAACTGAACCGCACGCAGGGGCTTTCGCTGCTGATGGTGACCCACAACGAGCGGATCGCCGAGCGCCTCCACCGGGTGATCCGGATCGACGACGGGCGCATCGTCCCGTGATCCGCCGCCGGTCCTATTCCGCCCTGCTGGCCTGCCTTCTCTGGGCGGGCTCCCTCGCCTCCAGTGCGGCGCAGGGATTCCGAGTGATCGACATCGTGGTGCAGGGCGCCCGGCGCGTGTCGCCGGATATCATCCGCCAGGCGATGGGGACGCGGACGGGGGAGGAGCTCGATCTCGCGAAAGTGAGGGAGGACGTCAAGTCGATCTACCGCCTGGGGTATTTCCGCGATGTGACGTTCGACGTGGAGGAGGTCGCAGGGGGATACCGCCTCACTGTCATCGTCGCCGAGAAACCGATCGTAGGCTCGGTGCAGATCGAGGGAAACAAGGACGTGGACACCGCCGACCTGAGGGCCGCCGTCACCCTGAAGGAGCGGACGCTGTTCCAGGAAGAGAAGGTGAAGGAGTCCGTCCTCAAAATGCAGGAGGTGTGCCAGAACAAGGGATTCATCGACGCCGCGGTGGAGGCGGCCGTGTCGGAGGACGCCGAGGGGGCGATCCGCGTGACCTTCCGCGTGACGGAAGGGGTGAAGCTCAAGATTGAGCGGATCGGCGTGGCGGGAAACGTCTACTTCCCGGAGAAGGCGATCCTCAAGGTGATGGAGACCTCGGCGAAGGGATTCTTCTCCTTCATCACGGATTCGGGCGTCTTCAAGAAGGACGTTCTCGAGAACGACGTCCGGAGGGTCGAGGCGCTGTACCAGAACAGCGGGTTCCTCGACTCAAAGGTCTTCGACCCCACGATCTCCCGGGGGAAGGACGGCCTGGTCGTCACGATCCGCGTATTCGAGGGGAGGCAGTATCGCGTCGGCGCGATCCGGTTCGCCGGGGAGGCGGGGGTTCCCGAGGCGAGGCTCCGGCAAACCGTGAAGCTGGCGCCGGGGGAGGTGTTCAACCGGGAGATCCTCCTGGCGGACCTGCTCGCCCTCACCGGCATGGTGAACGACCAGGGATACGCGCAGGCGATCGTCTCCCCGGGGGTGGAGAAGCGGAAGGAGTATCCCCTCGCGGACGTGACGTACCGATTCGAACGGGGAACGAAGTTCCGGTTCGGCAAGGTGGAGGTTTCCGGGAACACGAAGACGCTGGACCGGATCGTCCGGCGGAACATCGACGTCGCCGACGGGGCGACCTACACCGCAACCGGCCTGAAGACCACCAAGGAAAACCTCACGCGGATCGGCTACTTCAAGGACGTCAAGATCGCCACCGCGCCGTCCAAGACGCCGGGGGAAATGGACGTCAAGGTGGACGTGCAGGAAGGGCCGACCGGGACCCTGTCCGGCGGGGCGGGGTACAGCTCCGTGGACAAGATCTTCGGCGTCGTTAACCTGAGCGAGAACAACCTGTTCGGGCGGGCCTGGAAGGTGTCGCTGAACACCCAGTTCGGCGCGAACCGTACGACGTTCGCGCTCGACTTCCGGGACCCGTACTTCCTCGACACCGATTACAACCTCCTCCTGACCGGCTACAAGACGGACATCAAGTACACCGACTTCGAGAAGAAGTCCACGGGGGGGAGGGCGGGGCTGGGGTACAACCTCACCCGGTTCCTGAGCGCATCGGTCGCTTACCGGGTGGACGACTCGCAGATCTTCGCGATCTCCGGAGTCCCCACCACCCAGACGGTGCAGCAGGCGATCGACCTGGGGGTACAGAAGACCCGCAGCATCGGCCTCAACGCGATCCGGAACACCACGGACCGGAACATAGACCCCTCGCGCGGGGGCGTGCAATCGGGTAGTCTGGAGTACGCCGGAGGATTCCTGGGCGGGAACACCCAGGTCGTCAAATATTTCCTGAACGCCAGGGCGTTCTACCCGGTCACGGCCACCACGACGTTCTCCTGGAACGCACTTTGGGGGCACGTGATACCCAACTACGGGGGGCTGGGCGACGGGGAGGTGCCCCTCTACGAGCGGTTCTTCCTCGGGGGCCCATACAGCGTCCGCGGATTCAAATCCCGGTCGCTTTCCCCGGTCGACCCCGTAACGGGGGAGCAGGTCGGGGGAAACAAGGAACTGATCATCAACCTGGAGTACACGTTCCCTCTGGTCAGCGAGATCGGGTTCAAGGGCGTCCTGTTCACCGACTTGGGGAACGCATGGGCGCAAGGGGTCTGGCCGTTCCAGGACGGGGACTGGGTCGGCGGACAAGGGGTCTGGATCGGGTACGGGGTGGGTGTCCGGTGGTACTCCCCCATGGGGCCGTTGCGGTTCGAGGTGGGGTGGAACTACGACGCCCCCCCCGGAGCGCCGAAACGGGTGATGGAGTTCACGGTCGGAACGCCGTTCTGACATTACAGGAGACAAGGAGCGAACCGATGGGGAAGAGCAGGGGAATCCGGGTTGCGGTGCTGGCGGTCATCCTGGCGGGGATTTTCGCCGCCGGGACCTCCCGCGCGGAGGGGATCCGCGTGGCGGTCATCGACGTCAACAAGATCCTGAACGAGTCCGAGGCGGGGCAGGCGGCGAAGAAGAAGATGGAGGCCCGCTACGAGGAGATCAAGAAAGCGATCGACGCGAAGCAGGAGGAGGCGAAAAAGCTCAAGGATGAGATCGACAAGCAGAAGGTGATGCTGGGGAAGGATAAGCTGAAGGAGAAGGAGGACGCCCTGCAGGCGAAGGTGAACGAACTGCGGCAGCTGACCCAGGACGGGGAGAAGGAGATGCAGGCCCGGCAGGGGGAGCAGACGCGTGAGGTCCTCAAGATCGTCGAGGTGCACCTGGATGCCGTGGTGAAGGCCGAGAAGCTCGACCTGGTGCTGGAGCGTTCCGCCGGCGTCGTCCACTTCAACGACTCGCTCGACATCACCCGGCGGGTCCTGGACCTCGTGAACAAGGCGCCGAAGCCCGCGGCGGAGAAAAAGGAGGGGGGCGGTGGGAAGTAGCCTCCTCCTCTCCGAGCTTGCGGGGAAGATCGGCGCTGTCCTGTCGGGCCCGGATTCCCGGATTACGGGGATCGCCCCCGTGGAGGAGGCGGGCCCCGGGCAGGTCACGTTCCTGTCGAACCCGAAATACGCACATCTCGCACGGGAGACGAAAGCTTCCGCCGTCATCGCGAAGGAGCCTATCCCGGGGGCCTCCTGCGCCTTCCTGCTGACGCCGAACCCGTATTTCGCCTTCGCCTGCGCCGTGGAAGCGTTCCACCCGGCGGTCCGCCCGGGCCCGGGCGTCTCGCCGCAGGCGAGCGTGCACTCCCGGGCCTCCCTGGGGAAGGACGTGTCGGTCGGCCCGTTCGCCGTCGTGGAGGCGGGCGCCGTCCTCGGGGACCGGGTCGCGTTGCTGGCCGGGGTCTACGTGGGGAGAGGCGCCCGGGTCGGCGAAGACAGCCTCCTGTATCCCCACGTGACCCTATACGAGGACGTCCGGGTCGGGAAGCGGGTCATCCTCCACGCGGGGTGCGTCGTGGGGAGCGACGGTTTCGGCTTCGCCCCCTCGCCACAGGGGTTCCGGAAGATCCCGCAAGTGGGGACCGTGGAGATCGAGGACGACGTGGAAGTCGGGGCGAACACTAC
>JAGGAJ010000126.1 GCA_017889845.1 Deltaproteobacteria bacterium | reverse complement strand
GGTTTGACGGGCGGCGCGGCCCCTTCCGAGGTGGCGGCGGGGGGCGGCACCGGCAACGTGGGAGAACCGCTGGGGACCGTGGCGCGGGTCGAAACCGGGTGGGCGTTCGTCCCCGGCGCCGGGCCGGTGGCGACGGGCGACCGGCTGCGCGTCCAGTTCCGCGAGGACGGGTCGGGCAGGGCGTTCTCCGCCGGCGGGATGCGGGCGGCCGACGGCGGGCTCCACGTGAAGGTGCCCTTTCCCGTGTCCGCCGGGGACCTGCTGTTCCGGATCGGCAGCGCGGCGCGGGCGGAGCACACCCGGCGCGCGCGCCGCGAGTTGGAATCGGTCCCGCCGGAGGGGGCGCGCTTCACGGTGACCGCTTCCCGGAGGTCGGTTTCGGTGCGGGCGTCGTACGGGGGGAGCGTGTCCCGGGAATACGCCTTCCGCGTTGCCGGGGAGGGGGGACGTGCCGACCCGGTACCGCCGGACGCCGTGCAACGTCTCGCGGAAGCGTACCGGGGCGACCTGCCGTTCTCCGGCGTCCGCCTCGAGCTGCACGGGGAGTCGCCCGCGTGGTCGGACGTGCGCGCCCTGTTCCTTTCGGGGGCGCGGCAGTTCGACAAGGAGTTCCACCTCGAGGGGAAGCGGCTTCGCCTTGCGATCCTCCCCACCCTGAAGGTTTCGGGCGCCCGCCCGGAGGGGCCCCCCGCGGTGATCTTCGCGGGATGCCGTGCCGACCAGCTTCCGCACCTGCCGAAGCGGCCGGATGTGGTGCCCGTGGTGGAATTCACCCGGGCCCTCGCGCGCGACCCGTCGCCCGTGGTGCGGCACGCGCGGGCCGGCGCGTACATGCGCCTGTCGCCCCCGCTGCTGGAGTCGGACGCGGCGTTCCTCCGGCGCACCGTGGCGGACGCGGTCCGGAAAGGGATCACCCGTTGGGTCCTGTCCGACGTAGGGCACTTCCGGCTCTTCGCCCCCTTCCACGTGCGCCGCCAGGTCACGCTGGTGAGCGACCACTACCTGTACGCGTTCAACACGGGAGCCTTCTCCGCCCTCTCCCGGCTCGGCGCGGCGCGGATGATCCTGCCCGTCGAGGCGACCCTGCCGGCCCTGCGGGACGTGGGGAAGTTCCTCTACGGCCTGGGGATCGCCGTGGCGTACGGCCCGGTGCCGCTGATGACCTCGCGCCTCCTCCCCGCCGCGGGGGTGCGGGAAGGCGACGTGGTGAGCCCGAGGTCCGAGCGGTTCCACGTGACGGCCGACGACCACGGGTCGGTCGTCCTTCCCGCCGAGCCGTTCTCCGCCGCCGGCAACCTCCACGAGATGCGCGCCGCGGGGATCCGGGACTTCTTCGCCGACCTGCGCGGGCTCGCGCCGGACGGCATCGCGGAGGTCCTTTCGTCCCTGTTCGCCGACCGGGGGATTCCCGGAACCTACACCTTCAACCTTTTCCGGGGGAACTTCTGACGATGGCGCCGGTGGACCGGCTCCGCAACATCGGGATCATCGCCCACATCGACGCGGGGAAGACCACCTTCACCGAGCGGCTCCTGTTCTACGCGGGGATCACGCACCGGATGGGGGAGGTGCACGACGGGGACTCGCAGATGGACTACCTCCCGCAGGAGCGGGAGCGGGGCATCACGATCACCGCCGCGGTGACGCAGTTTTCCTGGCTGGGGGCGGAGATCCACCTGATCGACACCCCCGGCCACGTGGACTTCACGATCGAGGTCGAGCGGTCCCTGCGCGTGCTGGACGGTGCGGTGGCCGTCTTCTGCGGCGTCGGGGGGGTGGAGCCCCAGTCCGAGGTCGTCTGGCGCCAGGCGGACCGGCACGGGATCCCGCGGCTGGCCTTCGTCAACAAGCTCGACCGGCCCGGGGCCGATTTCGACCGCGTGCTGGGCGACATGGCGCGCAAGCTGGGCGCCCGCGGGGTCCCCCTCACCGCGCCACTGTACGAGGACGGGGTCTTCACCGCCGTGGCCGACCTGCTGACGATGGAACGGGTGTCCTTCTCGCCGGAGGACCAGGGGGCGACGGTGGCGCGGGCCCCCCTCGCCGCGGCGGAAGCGCGGGCGTGCGCGGGGTACCGGGAGGCGTTGCTGGAGGCGGCAGCGGACGCGGACGACCAGGCGGCGGAGAAGTACCTCGCGGGGGAGGAAGTCCCGGTCCCGCTCCTGCGCGCGGCCCTGCGCAAGGGGACGCTGTCGGGTAGGATCTTCCCCGTCTTCGCGGGCTCGGCGCTGCGCAACCGCGGCGTCCAGGCGGCGATGGACGGCATCGTCTTCTACCTCCCCTCGCCGGCGGAGGGCCCTCCCGCGCGGGGGGACGACCCGAGGACCGGCGTCCCGACGACGCGGGAGCCGCTCCCTTCCGCGCCGTTCTCCGCGCTCGTGTTCAAGGTGGTCCAGGAAGAGGGGCGGCGGACGGTGTACCTGCGCCTCTACTCGGGGAAGATCGCGGAGGGGGACACGGTGCAGAACGCCGCGACCGGCGGGAAGGAGAAAGTGGCGCGGCTGTTCCGGATGCACGCGGGGAAGAAGGAGCGGATCGAGGAGGCCCGGGCGGGAGACATCGCCGCGGCGCGGGGGATCAAGACGGCCCGCACCGGGGACACGTTGTGCGACCCCGGGGCGCCCATCGTGTACGAGTCGATCGAGGTGCGCAAGCCCGTCGTCTCGGTGGTGGTGGAGCCCCGGACGGTGAGGGAGATGGACCGGCTCCGGGAGGTGCTGTGCCACATGACGGACGAGGACCCCACGCTCTCCTTCCGGGACGACGCCGACACCGGGCAGATCCTGCTCTCCGGGATGGGGGAGCTGCACCTCGAGGTCGTCCTCGACCGGCTGGCCCGGGAGCACGGGATGGCGGTCCGCAAGGGGAACCCGCAGGTCGTCTACCGGGAGACGGTTACCGCGGCGGGAACGGCCGAGAGCGTCTTCGAGCGGGAGATCGCGGAGCGCCAGGTGAAGGTGGTTTCCGTCGTTACCGTTTCCCCCGCCCCCCGCGGCTCGGGGGTCCGGATCTCCGACAGGTACCGGCTCCTGGGGCTGCCGCCGGATGCGGCGGACGGCGTGGAAATGGGGCTGCGGGAGGGGGCGTTCTTCGGTGCCCTCGGGTACCCGGTGGACGACGTGACGGTGGAGGTGTCCCGCCTGGAGTTCCTCTCCGGCGTGCCGTCGCCGATGGCGGCGAAGGTGGCGGCGGCCAAGGCGTTCCAGGAGGCGTACGAGAAGGGGCGGCCGTTCCTCCTGGAGCCGGTGATGGCGGTGGAGGTCGCGGTGCCGGACGAGTTCCTCGGCGGGGTCATCGGGGACGTGAACGCGCGGCGGGGGAAGGTCACCTCGGTGGACCGGCGGCCGGAATGGAGCCTGCTGTCGGCGCAGGTGCCCCTCAAGGAGATGTTCGGGTACGTGACCGCCCTGCGCTCCCTCTCCCAGGGGCGCGGAAACTACACGATGAAGTTCTCGCACTACGACCGGGCGTGAATTCTTCAATCCATGGATACAATCGTATTCGAATCTACATGGGTGCTCCGGGCTCGCGGGGGGCTTCCACTCCGCTACGTTCGCGACCTTCGCCCGCTCACTGCGATTCCGCTCGACGCAATCTCTGCCTCGCTCCATACGCCGCTGCGTGGAACCCCCCGCTGCGCCCTTTGCACCGTATGGAGAATAGGATATCGACAGGAGGGGGTGATATGAAGGTTTTCGACGAGCGGATGGTGAAGGACCGCATCAACGCGTTCCCCTTCGTGAAGATGATGGGGATGAAGCTCCTGTCGTGCAGCGGCGGGAAGAGCGTCATGCGGTGCCGGGTGCGGCAGGTCCTGAGGAACTCCGGCGGGACGCTGCACGGCGGGGTCCTGGGGACGCTGGTGGACATGTCCGTGGCCACGGCGCTGCGCAGCGTGCTCCCGCTGACCTCCCGGATGACCACGGTGGAGTACAAGGTCAACCTGCTGAAGCCCGTGTCGGAAGGGGCCGTCACCGCGCACGGCTCGGTGATCCGGCTGGGGAAGACGATCGCCGTCGGCTCCACGGAGATCCGGAACGAGGCGGGGGAGCCGGTCGCCTTCGGGTCGGCGACCTTTTACATCCTCAACATCCGGTCGCCGGGGGACGCCCCGGGTATAATGTTAGCTACGAAGGGCCGGAAGAAGGCGGTCCTCGAAGGGGAGAGCGGAAGATGGGGAAGGAAGGGCCGATCCACCCGGACACGTTCGTCGGGGACATCCTGAAGCAGTACCCGGCGCTCCGGGAGAAGGTCCGCGAGCTGTTCGGGGCGGACTGCATCTCGTGCAGGTCGAACCGGGAGGAGACGGTCACCTATACGTCCTGGCACAAGGGGCTCGACCCGAAGAAGGTGGTCGCCGAGCTGAACGCACTCCTCCGGAAGTAGCCGGACTCAGCCGCAGATAGCCGGACTCAGCCGCCCCGGAGGAAATAGCGGCCTCCCTCGAGGCGGGCCTCGCCGCGGGCGAGCATCCCCTCGATGTGCTTCGACATCAGCGCCCACTCCCCGTAGTCGAACCACGGGCCCTCGCGGCCCGGGCCGTAGACCAGCCGCCCCGAGATGATCTCCGCGCGGGTGCGCGGTTCCCGCAGGAAATCCCGCAGCGCCTCCTCCCGTCGTTCGATCACCGACAGGTACGCCTCGACCTTCGCGGTGATCGGGCCGTGGTGGACCGGCCCCTCGTGGGAGGGCACGTGGATCCGCGCGCCTACGCCGGCCAGCCTCCGCGCCGACCGCCGGAACGCGCCGATGTTGCACGGCGCGTCGCCGTACCACGGTCCGAACCCCGTCAGGTCGTAATCCCCCAGGAACAGGATCCCGTCGTCGGGGAAGTGGAGGCACAGGTGGCCCGGCGTGTGGCCGGGCGCGACGACGGCAACCGCCCGCGTCTTGCCGAATCGCAGTTCCTCGCCGTCGGCCAGGTGGCGGGCTATCTTCCGGGGGACGAAGGGGAACTTCTCCGAGAACAGCCTCCGGTAGAACGCTTCCCACTCCGTCCCGAGGACGGCGTACCAGCCGAGGAGCGTCTCGAGGGACTCGAGCGCGGGGGCGTCGGCCGCCGAGGCCCACACCTCTATGCCGGGAAGCCGCGGGAGGTAGGTGAAGTGGTCCTCGTGGTAATGGGTCATCACGACCGCGGAGATCCCCTCGTCCCGCCGGAGCCGGTCGATCTCCTCCGGGTCCGACCCGGCGTCCACGAGGAATCCGCCCCCGTCGCGGACGTAGAGGGAGTGGGAGAACGGATACCGCCCGCCCTTTCCGCCCTCGACGATCCAGATCGCGTCCGTCAGCCGCGTGATCATGGCGCAGGAAACCCCTTTCC
>JAGGAJ010000125.1 GCA_017889845.1 Deltaproteobacteria bacterium | reverse complement strand
GACGTACCGGACGACGTGCGACAAGACCCGGGAGCTCCGGATGGACATCGAGTACCAGATCCCGCAGGACGTACGCAGCCGCCTGGAGAACTTCGTCCGTTCCGCGGCGCTGAAATACCCCGAGATGGTGAAGGAGTACCGGGACCAGGCGGAGCGGGAGCAGAGGGAGAAGGTGGAGGGGCTCATCCTGGCCGCGATCGCCGGGAAACTCTCCTCGATCACGGCTCTGCTGGTGGAGACGCACTGCGCTATCTGCCCGGTTTGCAAGGTCTATTTTGACGGCCTCCCGCGGGCAGGGTCCCCGGCTCCCGGCGCCCCTCCGACGGTCATCCATTCCCACGTGACCCGGCTGATGGAGTCGCTTCCCCCCGGCGAGGAGTTCTTCCTCGCCTGAACCGTGAAGGCCTCCCCTTCTCCTCCGCCATTGGATAAACCCCTGTTTTATTACTGTATAATGATTGGAAATCCTCCCCGGTGCATCGTGACGGGCCGCCGTTCCGTCCCGGATCGCCCGGAAGTCGAAGGCGGGAACCCGTCGTGACCGGTCACTATCCGTTCAGCGCCCTGGTGGGCCAGTCTCTGCTGAAGAAGGGTCTTCTGGTGAACGCGGTGGACCCGTCGATCGGCGGCGTTCTATTGCGGGGGGAGAAGGGCACGGGGAAGACGACGGCGGTGCGGTCGTTCGCGGCGGTCCTTCCGCCCAAGGAAGTGGTGCGGGGCTGCCGGTTCGGGTGCGTGAAGGGAGCGCCCCCATGCGACGAGTGCCGTGCGCGGGAGTCATCGGGGGAGACGCTGGTCTACGAGGAGCGTGCGGTGGAGGTGGTGGACCTTCCGCTGAACGCGTCGGAGGACCGCGTGGTGGGAAGCCTGGACCTGGAGGCGGCGCTGCGGGAGGGGAGCCGGAAGTTCGAGATGGGGGTATTGGGGAAGGCGAACGGGAACGTGCTGTACATCGACGAGGTGAACCTCCTGGACGACCACGTGGTGGATGTTCTGCTGGACGTCGCGGTGTCGGGCGTGAACGTGGTGATGCGGGAGGGGGTGAGCTACCGCCACCCGTCGCGGTTTTTGCTGGTGGGGACGATGAATCCGGAGGAAGGAGAACTGCGGCCCCAGCTTATGGACCGTTTCGGGCTGTGCGTGGAGATCTCGGGCGAGCGGGAAGTGGGGTTTCGGAAGCAGATCGTGGAGCGGGTGCTCCTCTTCGAGAAAGACGACGGGGCGTTCCGGTCGACGTGGGGGGGGGAGGATTCCCGGTTGCGGTCGGCCGTGCGGGAGGCGCGGGACGGCCTGCGGCGGATCTACGTGGGCGAACATCTCGTGAAGACCGTGGCGGAGGTGAACAACACCCTCGGCATCTCCGGCCACCGCGGGGACCTGTCGATCCTGAAGACCGCCAGGGCCCTTGCGGCGTTGCGCGGGGGGGAGGAGCTCGGCGCCGCCGACCTGCGGGATGCGATCCGGCTGGCGCTGCCCCACCGGATCCCCCGGACGGGGGTGAGCGCGTCGCGGGCGTACCACGTGGAACGGCTCCTTTCGTGGGCATTCCCCGGCGAGGTTGCCGGGGAAGAGGACCGCGGACCGGTGGTCCCGCTTCCCGGGACAATCCACGGGATGAAGCGCGGCGGCGTGATCTTCCGGGCTCCTGCAGAGACGCCGGAGGAGCGGGAGCGACAGGCGATCGAGCAGGCGCAGGCGAAGCGCCACCGGTACGAGGCGGCGGAGGCGTCTTCGGGACGCAAGGGACCGTCGACGTGCGGGGACCCGGATTGCGACTACTGCCAGGGGTACGTCGAGGACAACATCATCAGCCCGTCCGACCCGTACGAGGTGCGAAAGATCGCCGCCCCGAAAGGGCGCAAGCTTTCCGATGCGGTCGGGAAACGGAGCAAGTCGCGCACGAAGAGCGCCCGTGGCCGGTACGTCCGCAGCGTCCCGTGGGTAAAGGGAAGGGACATCGCCATCGACGCGACGCTGTTCGCCGCCGCCGCGGGGGGGCACGTGGACCGGAAAACGCATCGGGTCCGGATCGGATTGTCCGACCTGCGGGGGAAGCAGCGGGAACGGAAGGTGGGGAACCTCGTCCTCGTGGTGATGGACGCCTCCGGTTCGATGGAGACGCAGCAGAGGATGGTGGCGACCAAGGGCGCGGTCCTCTCCCTGCTCCGGGACAGTTACGTGAAGCGCGATCGGGTGGGTTTGATCGCATTCCGCGACACGGTGGCGGAGGTGGTGGTGCCGCCGACGGGGAGCGCATCGCAGGCAGCGATGCAGCTCACCTGGCTCGCCTCGGGGGGGACCACCCCGCTCTCCATCGGGTTGTTCGCGGCGGTGAAGACGCTGGAGATGGAGCAGGTGCGCGACCCGGCCCGGAAAGCCATCCTCGCGCTGATCACCGACGGGCGCGCGAACGTGGCATATTTCGGCGGCGAGCCGCTGGAGGAGGCGGTGAAAATCGCCAAGACGATCCGGAAGATGGGGGTCACCTCGCTCGTCATCGACGCGGACCGGATGGTGGCTGGGCCCGCCGCGTTGCGCTCCGCCATGGAGGCGACGCAGAAAAGCGCCCGGACGCGGGGGATCTTCTCCGACGGGCCGGCGCGCACGGTGGCCGACGCGATGGGCGCGAAGTACTACTCGCTGGCGGAGATGAGCCGGTCGGCGATCCTGAAGGCGATCCGCAGCCGGATGGCGCTGTGACCGCGGAGGGACGAGGGGAGGTGAGTACCGTGGAGGAACAGAAGATCACGATCAACCGGAGGGAGATCGAGCAACGGTATGGAAAGATCGGCGACGGGAAGAAGATCCTCTTCGTCAACGGCGTGCCGATGGCCCTGACCACACTGTCGCGGCGGCTGGCGCTGCAGTACACCGACCTCGTCCCCATCGACGCGGGGGAGCTTGCGGACGGGACCTACTGGCTCCGCTTCTACGACAACGAACAGCGCAAGGTCATGGCGGTCGAGTTCGACCGGGAGTACGGATACACGGGGGAACGTGGGGCGGACATCATGGA
Source organism: Deltaproteobacteria bacterium (assembly GCA_017889845.1). Classification (GTDB taxonomy): domain Bacteria; phylum Desulfobacterota; class Deferrimicrobia; order Deferrimicrobiales; family Deferrimicrobiaceae; genus JAGGAJ01. The sequence continues at coordinate 2,317 of JAGGAJ010000125.1, read as the reverse complement.
CTGGCTCGGCGACGACTATTTCCGGATCCGATGGCGCGCCTTCTGTCCCGCGGGCGGCGAGGAGTGGCTGGGGGCGGACGCGAGCCGGGGAAAGGGCGGAAAATGAGACGGCATTTCCCGTTCAGCGCGCTGGTGGGTCAGGAGTTGCTGAAGAAGGGGCTCATGGTGAACGCGGTGGACCCGTCGATCGGGGGTGTTCTGCTGCGCGGGGAGAAGGGGACGGGGAAGACGACGGCGGTGCGGTCGTTCGCGGCGGTCCTTCCCCCGAAGGAAGTGGTTCGGGATTGCCGGTTCGGGTGCGTGAAAGGGACCCCTCCGTGCGACGAGTGCCGGGAGCGGGAGTCTTCCGGGGGGCGCCTTGTGTACGAGGAGCGTCCGGTGGAGGTGGTGGACCTTGCGCTGAACGCGTCGGAGGACCGGGTGGTGGGGAGCCTGGACCTGGAGGCGGCGCTGCGGGAGGGGAGCCGGAAGTTCGAGATGGGGGTGCTGGGGAAGGCGAACGGGAATATCCTGTACATCGACGAGGTGAACCTCCTGGACGACCACGTGGTGGACGTTCTGCTGGACGTTGCGGTGTCGGGCGTGAACGTGGTGATGCGGGAGGGGGTGAGCTACCGTCACCCGTCGCGCTTTCTCCTTGTGGGGACGATGAACCCGGAGGAGGGGGAGCTTCGCCCGCAGCTGCTGGACCGTTTCGGGCTGTGCGTGGAGATCTCGGGCGAGCGGGACGTGGGGTTCCGGAAGTCGATCGTGGAGCGTGTCCTGCTGTTCGAGGGGGAGGACGCGGGGTTCCAGGAGAAGTGGGACCGCAAGGACGAGGAGCTGCGGGCGCGGCTGGTGGCGGCCCGGGCGGCGCTCCCACGCGTCGAGATTTCCGGGGAGATCCTCGAATCGATCGTCGCCGTGGTGGCGGAGCTCGGCGTCGCGGGGCATCGCGGGGACATCACGGTGCTGAAGGCCGCGAAGGCCCTCGCGGCGATCAAGGGGGTCCCCACGCCCGACGAGGAGTGCCTGTCGGACGGATTCCGTCTCGCGCTGCCGCACCGGCTGAAGGAGGACCCGTTCGAGGAGTCCGCCGCCGGCCGCAAGCGACTGGAGGGGGTCCTCGCCCGGCTGGGGCCGTAGGGCGGGATACCCCGGGTCGCTCTCTTCCCTGAGCATGGGAATGAAACCCGCAGCAATGGGTGATGGAAGGGAGGTGATCTCCTTGGCGGATTCCAGCCGCTCGCGCCGCCGCGCCCGCTGAGGCGGCGGTCGCCCCGCCGGTCGGCGGGGGACAACAGACGTCCGGTTCGTACAATTCCCGACGCGAAAGGAGATCCCTTCCCATGCCCGAAGAGCGCAGCCCATCTGACATCTCCCGCAACGATTTCCTGAAACTGGCCGGCCTGTCCGCCCTGCTGCCGCTGCTGGGGTCCGGCACCCCCGCCTCCGCGGCGGAAGGGAAGGAGCGGCTCTACGTGGCGACCCACGCGGACGACGACGTGGACCGCGCGGCCCTCGCCCTGCTCCTGGCGGGGATCGACGCGAAGAAGATCGGCAAGGAAGTGTCCGGCGTTACGATCTGGTTCACCCTTCCGGGTGTGAAGCTGTGCAGAAAGGGGGCGGCGGAAAAGCTGACTTCTCCCGTCTTCAGGAAATTCGGCACCCTCGCCGACATCCTGGCGGCCGCCGTGAAGGCCGGGGCGAAGCTGGGCGCCTGCCCGTTCTGCCTCGACTTCTACGATATCCCGAAGTCGGAGTACCTCGAGGGACTGGACCGCAAGGGGGGCGACTACGTGGCCTCACAGGTCGGTAAGGCCGACGTCATCTGGATGTAGGCGGGGGGCGGGCGGGGCGCAAGGACCTCAGTACAGGTCGTACTTCAGCAGGCGGCAGTCGATGGGGCCGTTCATCACGGGGAACTTCCGGGAGGCTTTCAGCCCGAGGAACTTCGTGACCGCGGGATTCCCCGAAAGAAGGTACGCCGTCCAGCCCCGGCACCGTTTCTTGAGCGCCTCGCCCATCTCCCGGTAGAACGCTTCCGCTTGCGCGCCGCCGGGGAGGCGGGCGCCGTACGGCGGGTTGCACAGGATCACCCCCGGTCCCTCGCCGGGCGAGAAGTTCCGGATGGAACGGGCGGAAAACAGGATCCGTTCCGACAGCTTGGCAATTGCGGCATTTTTCACCGCCGCCGCCACCGCCGCCGGGGAGATGTCGCTCCCCTCGATCCGGACGTGCACCGGGTGCCGCGCCGCCTCCCGGGCCTCCGAGAGGAGCGCCTCCCACCGTTTCGGGTCGAAGTCGTTCAGACGTTGGAATCCGAACGGGCGCCCGA
>JAGGAJ010000124.1 GCA_017889845.1 Deltaproteobacteria bacterium | reverse complement strand
ATCCAGGTGGCGGCGCAGGTGATGGGGAACGACGCCGTCGTGTCCCTCGGCGGGAGCCTGGGTGTTCTGGAGCTGAACGTGATGCTCCCCGTGATGGCCCGCAACCTGCTGGAGTCGGCTTCCCTCCTCTCCTCCTCGTCGACCCTCATGACCCGGCGGTGCGTCTCGGGAATCTCTCCGAACCGGAAGCGGTGCGCGGAGCTGATCGAGCAGAGCCTGGCGATGGTGACCCCGCTGGCCGTCCGCATCGGCTACGACCGGGCGGCGGAGCTGGCCCACGAGGCGTACCACGGCGGGAAGACGATCCGGGCGCTTCTCCTCGAGAAGGGGATTCTTTCCCCCGAGGAGGTCGGAATGATCCTGGACGCTGGTACAATGGTAAAAGGATGGACACGGTAACCCACGGGTTGACCGGCTGGCTCGTTTCGCGGGCCTTGCCGGGGGAATGGAATCGGAACGAGGCGACCGCCGCGGTGACGCTAGGGGCGGTCCTTCCGGACGTGGACCACATCGTCTCCCTGGTGGGCGGGAGCGAGATGTACGTCCGGTTCCACCGGGGGCTCTCCCACTCCCTCCTCGGGGTCGCCGTTTCATCCCTTTTGGTTGCCCTCCTGTTCTCCCGGTTCGGACATTGGAAGGACCGGAAGCGGCTTTTCCTGCTCACCCTGCTCGGCCAGCTCTCGCACATCGCGCTGGACCTGCTGAACGCCTACGGGACGATGGTGCTGCAGCCGTTCTCCGACGCCCGTTTCTCCCTGGATCTGCTGTTCGTAGTGGACCTGGTCTTCTCCGGCATCATCGTGGCGGGGATCGCCCTGTCGCGGGGAGGTCACGCGGCCCGGGCGCGGGTCGCCCTGGCCGTCCTCGCGGGGTACGTCGGGGTGGCGGCGGTGCTCCACGCCCGCGCGGTGGACGTCGTGCGGGACGCCGCCATGCGGTCCGGCGTCCCGGTGGTCTCGGCGCATGCCCTGCCGCGCCTCCCCATGGTGGAACTCCCCGACCTGGACCGCGTCGGGTTCGCTACCTCTGCCGTGGCCTCGCCGCCCGCGGTCCGGGCGAAAGGGGGCGGGACCGTCGTTCCCTTCCCCGCGGGACCCCTTGCCTGGGACGGGTTCATCGACGACGGGCGGTCGTACCTGCGGGCGAGGATCGCGCCGCTCCGCGGGGAACTGGAGTGGAGAGAGAGGGTTCTGCGCGGCTACGACATGCCCGAGGTGCGATCGTTGCGGGGGATTTCGGAAGTGGAAACGTACCTGTGGTTCGCCCGGTTTCCCGTAGCAAAGGTTACCGTCGACCATGGCCGCACGGAGGTGACGTTTTACGACATGCGCTTCGACAGGATGCCCGGAAGCCGGCCGCCGTTCCGCCTCCGTGTGACGGAGATCCCCGGGACGCCGCCCAGCGCCCGCTGGGGCGGGTAGCCGGGAGACGGCTCCCTCTTACCCTTTCAGCACGCCGAACAGGGCGTCGACGACTTCCGGATCGAACGCTCCTCCCCGCATCACGGCCATCACGCGCATCGCCTCCTCCCGGTCGTATCCTCGGGCGTAAGGGCGGTCCGCGGTCGCGGCGTCGAAGACGTCCGCCACCGCGACGATCCGGGCCGCGAGGGGGATCTCCTGCCCCCCCGCGCCGGAGGGGTAGCCGCCCCCGTCGAACCGCTCGTGGTGGTGGAGGAGGATGTCGACGACCCCGTCCGGGAGCCCGGCGTCCCGCGCCACCTCGGCTCCCCACCGCGGGTGACGCTTCACGACCGCGAACTGCTCCGGCGTCAGTTTCCCCGGGTGATTGAGGATCGCCTCCGGGACGCCGATCTTTCCGCAATCGTGGAGCCACGCGCCGCAGCGCAGCGCGGCGGTCCCCTCGCCGGGCATTCCGATGACCGAGGCGATCTTCAGGGCGACGTCCGCAACCCGGTCGCAATGCCCCCGGGTGTACGGGTCCCGGAGCTCCACTTCCTGGGCGACGGAGCGGAGGACATCTTCCTCCTTTCCCCGCAGGGCCTCCACGAGGCGGAACCGTTCCATTGCGCTATCCACCGCGGCCCGCGCCGCCTCCCCGTCCAGCGGCACGAAGAGCGACTTGTAGACGAGCCCGCCGTCGACCGCCTCCGACTCCGGTTCGCGGTACAGTCCGATGCGGACCGACGCCGGTGAAACCCTCCCGACCTCGGCGAGAAACTCCGGTCCTTCCCCGGAGGCGCTCCGGTGCCCGGCGAGGACGACGTGCACCGGCCCTCCTCCCGAGAGGAGGGCGATCCCTTCCGCACCGGAGAAGGCGGCGAGGACCTCGCGCCCGTCGGCGGCAAGGAGTTTTTCGAGGGAGTGCAGGAGGTCGGGGTCGCTCTCGACGCACAGGATGCGTGTCGTCTCCGCCATCTCACGCCTCCTCGATGATCGGGATCCGGACCGTGAAGATCGCGCCGCGGCCCACCTCGCTGCGGACCGTGATGGTCCCCCCGTGGCGGTACACGTTGTCGCAGGCGATGCTCAGGCCCAGGCCCGCTCCCCTGCCGGCCTCCCGTGTGGTGAAAAAGGGGTCGAATATCCTGTCCAGGTTCTCCTCCGGGATTCCGCACCCCGTGTCGGCGACGGATACGCAGAGGAACCCGTCCTCCCGCCAGGATCGGACGGTGACGATCCCTCGCCCTTCGATGGCGTGCGCCGCGTTGAGGAGGAGGTTCCGGAACACGACGTCCATCCGGTCGGGTTCGCACAGGGTCCGGGGGATCTCCCCGAGTTCGACCCGCACGGTCGCCCGGCGCTGCAGTTCGGTCCCCGCGAGCTGGATCGCGCGCCGGACGCACCCGTTGATGTCCTCCCGGCGGAAACCGGTCTCGCCCGTGCGGGAGAACCCCTTCAGGTCCGAAAGGATGCTGCGGATCCGCTCCGTCCCCTCGAGGGACTCGCGGATCAGGTCGTCCACGTCCGGCAGTAGGTAGTCGATCCGGAGATGAGCCCGTTTCAGCCGCACCGGCTCGACGTGCTCCGGCTTCGCGCCCGCGGCGATGCACTCCGACTGCGCCTGGAGGAACCCGGCGAGTTTCTCGAGGTGTTTCCCCAGGGCCAGGAGGTTGCTCCGGATGACCCCGACCGGCCCGGCGGTTTCCCGGGCCACCCCCGAAGCGAGCCAACCGATGGAGGCCATCTTCTCCTGCCGGACGATGTCCGCCTGCTGCCTCCGGAGCTCCGTCATCGCCTCGTCGTCCTTCCGCGCCAGCTCGCTCGCCCGCTCGAAACCGCCCTCCAGCGTCCATGCCACGCTGGCGGCGATCTCGTTGCGGTCGAAGAACCGGTTCACGCGGAAGGCGCAAGGTTCCATCTCCTCCGGGGGAAGGCCGTCGGAACGGACTTCCTCGAGGAAGGCGTGACGGAGGGACTTGAGGATCCCGAGGTAGATCCCGAGGGGCATGCCGGCGAGCCGGTGCTTGCGCGCCTCCACCACGCCGAAGGCGGTGAGGCCGTCGTCGCGCCCGACGTCATCCGCGGTGAGCCCGGCGGAGGAGGGGGAGTGGCGGAGAGACTGCACGAGCGACCCGGAGAAACCGCGAACCGTGGGCCGCCAGCCATCCGCGTCGTGCGGGGCGAAGCGGAAGTAGCCGTTGTCCCGGGCGTGGGAGAGGAACGCGGAAAGGATCCGCTCCTCCCCGCGCAGGATGAGGTCGACGAGCGGCGTCACTCCGACAGGATAGCATTTAGGGGGACATTCCTGATCTATTGGGGGAGGAAGGGAAGGAGCGTCCCCCGCCAGCGCCCGCACCCTATTCGAGCCGATACACGACGGGGGTGACGATCACCGCCTCGGCGGGAGGCCTCGGGAAGGGGGCGGCGTTCCGGACCGCCTCGACCGCGCCGCGGTCCAGGGCGGGATGCCCCGATCCCTGCACGACGCGGACGTTGCGCACCGAGCCGTCCGACAGGACGAGGAAGGTAACCACGACCTTCCCCTCCCATCCCATCCTGCGCGCCATGACGGGATACGCGATCCCCTGCTGTATGGCGTCCCGGATGTAGGCGTAGTTTCGCTCCAGGTATCGGCCCCGCGCATTCGCGCGCGCCTCCCCGGGCTCCTCTGCGTCCGCGCCGGCCCCCGTTGTCGCGCGCGCGGTCGACCCCCCTTGCGGGAAGCCCGCTACGGCGGGGGCGGTGGACCCGGGGTCACCGGAAACCGCGGCCGAACCGTGCGAGGCGGACGTTCGCTCGTTGCCCCCGGCGGGTTCCGATGGCCGGGGCGCGGCCGCCTCCGTTTGCCGATCCGGGGGCCGGGTGCCCGGCATGGCCGCGGGTTCCGGGGTTACCGGCGCCGGTAGAGGCGGGATGGCAGGCGGGGATTGCTGCCGGATGGCACCCGACGTGCTGCTGGATTCCCGCGCCGGGGCCGGCGCGGCGGGATCCCCGGGTCCCCAGGGCCCGCCGATCGTGAGGTCGATCACCAGGGGTGTCCGGAAACGCGGCACGCCGGGAATCGCGAAGAGCGCCACCATGGCGCTTGCGACGTGCAGCAGGACGGAGGCTCCCACGCATTTCCAGGCGTGCCTCGTCCCGGATCCCTTGTCCTTCGGCCGTTCCACGGCGTGCGCGCTCCCCTTCCCCGTCCCTATTGTCGCACGGCAGGCCAACCGGAGATCGACCATCCGCATTTCCGCCGGGTTGAATTCCAGGAGTGAGGCAGTGCGTGACGCGGACGTGGCGAGGGGGGGACGGTGCAGGGGGAGCCGGCGGTTGGACGGCCCGGCGCCATGCTGTAGGCGTACAGGGTGGTGTCGCGTTATGCGCAGTTGTCGCAATAGTCGGGGAAGGAGAAGAAGAGGAAGACCGGCAGCATGCAAACCTACGAAATCCTGGCGAGGAGCGGGCGCCTGGTCCGCACGGTCCGTTGCTCTCCCTTCCGCTGCTCCACCCTGCACGTCCCCTGGGAAAAGAAGAAACACTCTCCGTGCCAACACGCACTCCGGAGAGAAATTAAATGATAAACTCTATTGAATCAAAGTGTTGCGTATTTGACGTCCACTGCTGGAAGAACTGTTCCCAACAAGACCTGTTGAATTTCTGGGGATAAGCAGGAAAATATTTTCCCAATCAGGGACGATCGGGGTCGTGGCCGGCAACCGCCGGATCGGCAAGGAAAATCAGCAGGACGGCGGCGGCGACCGCGAGGCCGGCGCTGGCGGCAAAGGCGGCGGTCGCTCCGAAGGCTTTCCAGAGAAGCCCGAAGAGTACGCTCGCCGGCAAGGCGCAGATGCCGACCACGAGGTGGAACCACCCGAAGGCCGTCCCCCTGCGCGACGCCGGGACGAAATCCGCCACCATCGCCCGCTCCGCCCCTTCGCAGGCGGCGGC
>JAGGAJ010000123.1 GCA_017889845.1 Deltaproteobacteria bacterium | reverse complement strand
GACAACCGGTCGGGCGGCGGGAACGCCGCAGACGAACCAGCGCGTCACCGGAACGTCCAGCCCCCGGGGAAACAGCGGTAGCACCGGACGGGGAACCGTCGGCCGGACCACCGGGCAGGCCGGTTCGCGGTCTTCCCCCGAAGGCGGCGGGCGGGTGTCCGCCATCCCACAGGGCTCCGGCGTTCCATGGCGTTCCCCCGGTGGCGGGACAACCCCCTCCCGATACTCAGCACCCCGCGGGCAGGGGCGCGCACCTTCGGTTTCGGCGCCTGCCTGGAGCGGCGGCGGAATCCGAGGGCAGTCCTCCGGATACGGCGTCCGGGGAGGATACTCGCCGTCTCCTCCGTCCTACAACACCGTCCCGCGCAGTTCCGAAGGGGCGGTCCGTTCCTACGGGGGCAGCGGCTCGCGCGGATACGGCGGCGGGGGTGACGGAGGGAGTTGGGGCGGAAGCTGGGGCGGCGGTGGCGGCAGCCGGGGTGGTGGCGGATACGGCGGTGGTGGTGGATACGGCGGCGGCAGCCGGGGCGGTGGCGGATACGGCGGTGGCGGCGGCGGCAGATCGCGGTAGAGTTCCCGTCCCCGGCCCCGGCGCGGGGCCGGGGACGTACAACCGGTAGGGGCCGCCAGGCCTCCACGCCGTCAGAAGCGCATCCGCACCCGGTACCGCAGCTTCACCTCCTGATCGGGTTCCACCTTGACGGGGAAGACCGCAGTCCGGGAGTCCTCCTTCTCGTAAGGGTGCGTCGTCTCCAGGATCTTCCAGTCCCCGGGGATCGGCTCCACCACCCGGATCGTCACCCCTTCCTTCTTGTGGTTTCTCAGGGCGACCTCGTACGACGCCTCGTACGTGTTCCCCGATACGACTTTCCAATCGGTCTGCTTCCGGTCGCCGACCACGTCGAAGGCGTTCCCCAGCATCAGGCGCACCTTCTCGTCCTTCGGCGTGTGGTCGATGGCGTTCTCCCCGACGAACTGGAGCGAATCGTCCCGGTCGCGCTTGTACACCCGGACGATCCCCTTCGGGAGCGGCATCCCGAGGTGCGAGGCCTTGTCGTTCCGGAAGAGGAGGAACACGGGCACCTTCTGGTTCCGTGCGATCTCCCCGGTGTGCTGGGACCGGTAGTAATGGTCGGCGCCGTGGAAGACGTACTCCTTCCCGAATGGGACGTCCTCCGCCGCGAGCAGCCCCACCTGCTTGGACTGGTTGTTCTTTACGTCGGTGGGGCGCGACAGGGCGTAGAGGTGGTACTCGAAGAGCTCGGACTCCCGGAACTGGGGGGCCGCCTCGCCCGCGACCATGGCCTTCGCCGCCGCCGGGTACCCTCGCCGGGCGAGGTCTTCGCGGACGCGGTTCACGTCCCCCGCCACCAGCTTGAGGCTGGCATCGCGGAACGTCGCCCCGCTGCGGTTGTCCAGCGTGACCCACCCCGACAGGCCGGCGCGGCGTTCGTCCGCCCCCAGCACCAGGACGTAGTCGGCCCGCCACGTCATGCCGTTGGTCAGGTAGAGCGCCTCCAGCTCCCGCCTGCCCGAAGACTTCGCGCCGAGAAGCCAGGACAGGGTGGGCCGGGCGATCAGGTCCGCGGGGACCGAGGGAAAGATGTAGTTCCCGGGGATGCCGAAGGTCACCTCGTTGTCGATCGAGAGGACCGGCTGTCCCTCGTTGTAGGCGAGGACCTTCGCCTCTTTCTCGTCCTCCCGGTCGGTGTAGGGGCTCCGGTACCGGATCCGGACCGTCTTGCCCACGTACTTCTCCAGGAGTTTCGCCGGGGAGAGGAGATCGTACTCGTAGTTCTGCTCCAGCACCGACACCGCGTCCCCCTCCTTCACGGAGCGCACGGAGACGCTGGAAGGGATCACCTGGGAGGCGACGTCCATGAAGAGGAGAGTGCTCTCTCCCTGCCCCAGCGCGACGTGGCGGCGCTCCTTCACCAGTCCCAGCCCGACGTTGTACACGGTGATCTCCACGGAGGAGCGGTCGGCTTCCGTGGAGGTCACCTTCCGCGCCGCTTCCCCGCCCGCATCCCCCTCACCCGCCAGCGCGCACCGGCCCGGCGCCAGGTGCAGGAGGAACGCAGCCGCCGCCAGACAAGCCGCCGCCATCCATCCGCGTCGCATGTACCTGCCTCCCCGCCGGGGACGTTCCGCCCCCCGCTCTTACCCGGTAGGACCCTCCCCGGACCGTTCCGGTTCCATCCGCAATGCACGGAGCGGGAGCCGGCCGCTACTCCCTGCCGCAGCGATAGGCGGAGAACCGCTTCGCGTCGAACACCTTCGCGCAGTTCATGGGATGCTCCGCGAGAAGGGAGTCCAGGTTGCCCGGCGACGTGACGACGAACAGTTCTTTCCGCGGCGACAGGTATCGCCCCAGCGCCTCCGGGCTGTCGATATAGATGTCCCGCCACGCCTCGTCCTTCTCGAACTGCACCTCCCGGGGCATACCGAACGCCATCGCGGCGAGCCTTCCCCGGTAAAAGGAGACGGACGGGAGGTGGCCCCGGTACACGAGGATGTCCCGGGTCCTCTGCGGATCCAGCCTGTTGATCTCGGCCGTCATCGTCTCGTAGGCCCGATCCTCCCGGGTGGCGGGAGCATACCCTCCCGTCCCGATCGTGGCGAGGAACAGCAGGAACGCGGCGGTCCAGTGGAGGAAGCGGTCGTCCGACCGGAATTCGTGGGCCTGCCGGACCATCAGGAGCGCCACCGCCGAGGCGGCGAGGAGGGGGAACCGCACCCCCGCAAGCGAGGGGACGACGAACCCCGCCACACCGGGGGCCGCCGCGAGGAGCGCCAGCAGCGCCACGGAGACCAGCCTAAGGTGCGGCGACGGGAAGGCGGCCATCGCCTCCGCGGTGAACACCGCGAGGACGCCGTACAGGGGGGCGATGTACGTGGCGTGCTTCCCCTTTACCGCGGAGAACACGAGGAACGGGAGCACGATGTAGACGAGGAGGGTCTTCATCGGCGCAGCGAGCCGCCGGAACGACGCCATCCCGCGGACGAGGAAGAGCACGTACGGGACGAACGTCCCGGCCAGGATGTACAGGAAGTACCAGAACGGCTGGTACCGGTGGAACCGGTCGGTTGCGATCCGCTCCACGGTGTGGACCTTGAAGAAATACGGGAGCAGGCCGGGGTTCTTCGCGACGACGAGTAGATACCACGGAAGGGCCACGGCGAGGAATACGCCGGTCCCCGCGAGGATCTCCGCCGGGCGGAAGACGGAGCGGTGGGACTGGTCGAACATCTTCGACACGAGATACGGCAGGAAGGTGAACGCGAAGATGATGTGCCCCTTGGTCAGGAACCCGAGAGCCAGGAAGAGGCCGAGCAGCGGGCCATCCGATGCCCACCTCTCCCCGTGGACCCGCCGGAAGAGGTGGAACTGCGCGGCGACGGTGAAGAACACGAGATATATCTCGGTGGAGGCGACCCGGGCCACGACGAGGAAGAGCAGGGAGGAGGCGAACACGAGGGCGGCGTGGAACGCCTTCCGGTCGTCCCGGAGCAGGACGCGCGCCGTCCGGTGGAGGTACAGGACCGCGAGGCAGGCGAACACGATCCCGAAGAAGCGGGCGCCGAAGTTGTTCTGCCCGAAGAGCCGGAACCCGGCCGCGACCATCCAGTACGGCAGGGGGGGCTTGTGGAAATGCAGGATCCCGTTGAGACGGGGCTCGAGGTAGTCCCCCGAGGCGATCATCTCCCGGGCGATCTCGGCGTACCGGGCCTCGGTCGTCTCGATGATGGAAACGGCGCCGGACGGAGCCAGGAGTACGGCGAAATACAGGAGCAGCAGCAGCCAGTTCCTACGTCCCGCCGGCATGTCCCCCGCCGCCCTCCCGATCCCGCTTTTCCCGGCTGATGAAGTGGAGGTTCCGGATGTAGATCAGGAATCCCGTCGCCTGCCCGACGATGAAGACCGGGTCCTTCCGGATGATCGCGTACGCCAGGAGCAGGGTGCTGCCGCCGATGCTGAAGTACCAGAACGCCACCGGGATGACGCTCTTTTTCTGCTTCTCGGAGGAGATCCACTGGACGAGGAACCGCATGAAGAACAGCGCCTGGCCCGTGAATCCCAAGACGAGGATCCACGTTTCAGCCCCGGACATTGCTTTCCCGGATCGGCAGCGTCAGGTTCCGGCGGATCATCCACCGGACGGACAGGACGTCGTAGAACCCCTCGACGCCCCTTCGCAGGTTGGAATATTTCGTCGTCCCCCGGACCCGCGGCCGGTGGTTCACCTTCACCTCGATCACCCGGGCGCCCTCCAGGCGCATCAGCGTGGGGAGGAAGCGGTGCAGTCCCCGGTACAACTTGATCCGCTTCAGCATCGAGGCCCGCATCACCTTCAGGGAGCAGCCCGTGTCCCGGATCGTCTCCCAGGTCATCCGGTTCCGGAAGGTGTTGCCGATCCAGCTCCCGATCCTCTTCGACAACGTGTCCCGGCGGTTGTGCCGCCACCCGTTGACCATGTCGTACTCCCCGTAATGCGAAAGCATCGCGGGGATGTCCGAAGGATCGTTCTGGAGGTCTCCGTCCAGCGTGATGATCGTGTCCCCCGAGGCGTTCAGGAAGCCGGCGTAGAGGGCAGCGGACTGCCCGCGGTTCTCGGAGAAGGAAACGTACTTGAGTTCCGGGGTCGTCGCCGCCAGCGCCTTGATCGCCGGGAGGGTGTTGTCCCGGCTTCCGTCGTCGACGAGGAGGATCTCGTACGGGAAACCGAGCTTCCCGGCTGTCGCAACGATCTCCCCCACGAGATGGGGGATGTTCTCCTCCTCGTTGAACACCGGCACGACGAACGATATTTTCCGGATCGTACCGGAGGGATCCATTCCGGTCCGCCTTCCCCTGTCAGAAGTCCGTTTCCCGATCGCGGATCATGGGATAGTACCATTTTTGCCCCTGCCTTTCGATGTGGTATCTTCCCGGGTGATGGGATGTGCAGGCCCCATTCCGGTGCGTCGCACGGCGAGGGTATCGTCCGGCCTCGACGTCCTCGCGGAGGTGCGCTTCGCTCCCCTGAGGGGGCTCGCGGTGGGGCTCGTCTGCAACCCCACCGCGGTGGACCGGCGGCTGCGCCATGCCGCGGACCTTTTCCACGATGCGCGGGGCGTCCGGCTTGCCGCCCTCTTCGGCCCGGAACACGGCATCCGCGGAGACGCCCAGTACATGACTTCCGTGGGGAACGAACGCGACCCACGGACGGGGGTTCGGGTCCACTCGCTGTACGGGAAAACGGCCGATTCGCTTCGGCCGGCGGAAAAGGCGTTGCGCGGGATCGACGCCCTGGTCTTCGACATCCAGGACGTCGGCGCCCGCTACTACACCTACCAGGCCACCATGCTCTTCTGCATGGAGGCCGCGGCCCGCGCAAAGC
>JAGGAJ010000122.1 GCA_017889845.1 Deltaproteobacteria bacterium | reverse complement strand
ACGCCCTCATCCGCCCCGGCACCAAGGTGTTCTTCCGGGACTGCTACGACCACACGATCCAGCTGATGGACATGGTGGAGACGTTCCGCGAAATGGCGTCCGGGCTGGTGGACGAATACATGTCCGCCGTCTCCAACCGGATGAACGAGATCATGAAGGTGCTCACGGTCATGGCGTCCATCTTCATCCCCCTGACCTTCATCGTGGGAGTGTACGGGATGAACTTCGACACGAAGGCGTCGCCGTATAACATGCCGGAGCTGACCTGGGCGTACGGCTACCCCGCCCTGCTGCTCCTGATGGCCGCGGTCGCGGGCGGGATGCTGTACTACTTCCGGCGGAAGCGGTGGATCTGACGCAAGCCGTGATATCGGCAAGTCAAGGGACGGGATAACCGCAGGATCACGCGGCACGATTCCGGATCCCCGGCCGAGGTGGATCTTCTTCGGGGCTGGACAGGCCCCGTTTTCCGTAGCACAATGTGAATATGGATTCACATAAGGAGGGGGAATGGCCGCGGAGAAGCGAAGCAGGGAGGCCAGGCGGGAGCAGATCGCCGAGGCGGCGCTCGAAGTGATCGCAAGGCACGGAACCCGGAGCCTGAGCGTCGGAGCGGTCGCGCGGAGGATCGGCATCGTCCCCTCCGCGATCTACCGGCACTTTCGCGGGAAGGAGGAGATCCTTTCCGCGGCGATCGGCCGGATGGGTGAGCGCCTCCTCGAAAACGCCGGGCGGGCCGCCGCGGGAGAGGGCGACACGATCCCGCGGCTCAGGAACCTGCTCCGGGATCACGTCCGGGCGATTCGCGAAGGGTACGCGGGTCCCAGGATCGTCTTCGCCGAGGGGATCGACGGGGGCGGGGTCTCCCACCGGATGGAGGTCTACCACGTCATCCGCCGCTACCTGGACCGGGTGGCCGGGATCCTCCGGCAGGGCCAGCGGGCCGGAGACCTCCGCGGAGACCTGGACCCGGAGGCCACGGCCGTGCACTTCCTGGGGTTGATCCAGCCGGCGGCGACGCTCTGGTACCTGAGCGCCGGGAAGTTCGACGTCCTCATGAACGCGGAACGGTCGTTTGAGCAATTCGCCGATGCGATCAGGAAAAAGGGGAAACGTCAGCGGGTTTCCTAAATCGAATTGCCGGGCGGGAGGCGGGAATGACGCGGAAAAAGGCAATCGTCGCGGCGTTGGTCGTTTTGGCGATCGGAGGGGGAATCGCGGCCTGGTCCCGCTTTCGTGAAGGCAAGGAGGTCGGCGTCATCCGGGTATCCGGCAACATCGAAGTGACCGATGTGGAGGTGAGCTTCAAGATCCCGGGACGACTGCTGGAGCGGTCGGTGGACGAAGGGATGTCCGTTTCCGCCGGACAGCTTGTTGCCCGGCTCGACAGCGCGGACCTGGAAAGGGAAGCGAGCATGAAGGAGGCCGAGCTCCAGGCGGCGGAGGCCGTGCTGCGGGAGCTCGTCGCCGGGTCGCGCCCGCAGGAGATCGCGAGAGCCGGCGCGGCGGCCGCGGCGGCGCGGGCAGAGGCGGAGCGGCTTTCCGCGGATCTGGATCGCGCAAAGGCGCTGATCGCGAAAGACGTCATCCCCCGGCAGGAATTCGAGAGGGCCAGGGCGGCGTACGAGGTGGCCGATGAGAGGCGGAACGAAGCGGAGGAAAGCCTCCATCTTGTTCAGGAAGGACCCAGGCGCGAACAGATCGAGCGGGCCCGCGCCCAGGTCCGGCATGCGAAGGAGGCCCTCGAACTGGCCCGGACGCGCCTCTCCTACGCCTCCATCGTCTCCCCCCTTGCGGGAGTGGTTCTTTCCAAGAACGCCGAGCCGGGGGATTACGTGGCCCCGGGGACGCCCGTCGTGACGGTCGGGGCGCTCGATACCCCGTGGCTCCGGGCGTACATCGAGGAAACAGACCTGGGGCGGGTCAAGGTGGGCCAGCACGTCGAGGTGACCGCCGACACCTATCCCGGGAAGAAGTACGCCGGTCGCATCTCTTTTATCGCGTCGGAGGCCGAATTCACGCCGAAAAGCGTCCAGACGCGGAAAGAGCGCGTCAAGCTCGTCTACCGCATCAAGGTCGATGTCTCCAACCCGGACATGGAGCTGAAACCGGGAATGCCGGCGGACGCGGTCATCCGGGCCGAGGAGAGAAGCGGGGTGTCCGGTGGACGCGATACGAACTGAAGGGCTGGGCAGGTCATTCGGCCCCACGGTGGCGGTGGACCGGCTTACCCTTTCGGTGGAGGAAGGGGAGATCTTCGGACTCGTAGGGCCCGACGGAGCGGGGAAGACCACCGTTATGCGCCTGCTGGCCGGGATCCTGGACCCCTCGGAAGGGGAAGGCTGGGTGATGGGTCATTCGATCCGGACGGAGACGGGGAAGATCCAGGGCGAGATCGGGTACATGAGCCAGCGGTTCGGGCTGTATCCCGATCTCTCCGTCATGGAAAACATCGACTTCTACGCCGACCTTTACGGCGTTCCCCGGAGGGGCCGGCAGGAAAAGATCGATGAGCTGCTGGCCTTTTCCAACCTCGGACCGTTCAAACGCCGCCTGGCGGGAAACCTCTCGGGGGGGATGAAGCAGAAGCTGGGTCTCGCCTGCGCGCTCGTCCACACCCCGAAGGTGCTCTTCCTCGACGAACCTACGAATGGCGTCGACCCCGTCTCGCGGCGGGACTTCTGGCGGATCCTGTACCACCTTCTGCGGGAAAGGGTCACCATTTTCGTCTCCACCGCCTACCTCGACGAGGCGGAGCGGTTCCAGCGGCTGGCCCTCCTTCACCAGGGGAAACTGCTGGCCCTCGGGACGCCGGAGGAGGTGAAGAGGATCTATCCGGGGGTGATCCTGGAGGTGCGATGCGGCGAGCCCCGGCGTGCGTCCGCGATTCTTCGCGAAGAGCTTCCAGGCGCGATCGTCGGGCTTTTCGGAGATCGCATCCACGTGGGCAGCCGGGACCCCGAGGGGACCCGGCAGGGGATCGGGAACGCCCTCCGGAAAGCGGCGATCCCGGTTTCCCGTGTTCAACCCGTCGACCCGATCCTCGAAGACGTCTTCGTCGCCGTGCTTACTTCCGGCGGGGATGCGCGGGCGTGAATCCGGCCGCGGAAGAGCATTCGGTCGTTGTGCGCAACCTGGAACGGCGGTTCGGCGCCTTCACCGCCGTGAACCGGGTGAGCTTCGAGGTCCGCAAGGGGGAGATCTTCGGCTTCCTGGGCCCCAACGGGGCAGGCAAGTCGACCACCATCCGGATGCTGTGCGGCCTCCTCGCCCCCACCTCGGGAGAGGGGACCGTGGCCGGCTTCGACCTGAAAACCCAGGCCGAAAAGATCAAGCAGAACATCGGCTACATGTCCCAGCGCTTCTCCCTTTACGAGGACCTGACCGTCGAGGAGAACATCAATTTCTACAGCGGGATCTACCGGATCCCGGCGGACAGGAAGGGGGAGAGGAAGGATTGGGTCCTCCGGACGGCGGGGCTTTCCGACCACCGGAACACGAAAACCGCCTTTCTTTCCGGTGGCTGGAAACAGCGGCTGGCGCTCGGGTGCGCGGTCCTCCACGAACCGCCCATCCTGTTCCTCGACGAGCCGACCTCCGGGGTGGACCCGATCAGCCGCCGACGCTTCTGGGAGCTGATCTACGAGCTCGCCGGGAAGGGAGTCACCGTGTTCGTGACGACCCATTACATGGACGAGGCGGAGTATTGCGACCGGCTGGGGCTCATTTACCGCGGGGAGCTCGTGGCGATCGGGACCCCGGAGGAGTTGAAAACCCGCCTGATGAAGGAAGAGGTGCTGGAGATCCATTCGGATCGCCCGCAGGATGCGATCGGCCTCCTGGAGGCTCTTTCCGGCGTGAAAGGGGCGGCTCTTTTCGGGAAAGGGATCCACGCGGTCGTGGACCGGGCGGAAGAATCCGTCCCGGTCCTGCGCGCCGCCCTGGAGACGGGCGGCTTCGCCGTCGGCGGGATCGAGAAGATCGTCCCGACTCTTGAGGATGTCTTCGTCTCCCTGGTGGAGGAGAGGGACCGCCAGGAACAGCCGGTTTCGGAGGTGCGGCGATGAACCTCCGGCGGCTCCTTGCCATCGCGCGGAAGGAGTTCCTGCACATCCGCCGGGACCCGAGAAGCATGGGAATGGCGGTCGCGATCCCCATGCTCCTGATCCTTCTGTTCGGGTATGCCCTCACCCTGGATGTGGACAACGTGCCGATCGCGGTCTGGGACCAGAGCGTCTCCCCGGAGAGCCGCGAGCTCGTCAGCCGGTTCGAGGGCTCCCGTTACTTCGCCGTCCGCATGCGCGCGGAAGGATATCCCGACATCGAACGGGCGATCGAGGCCGGCCATGTGATGGCCGCCGTCGTGATCCCGCGGGATTTTTCCGCACGCATGTCGACGGGCCGCGTGGCCGCGGTCCAGTTTCTCATCGACGGGTCGGACTCCAACACGGCCACGATCGCCCTCGGGTACGCCGAGTCGGTGACCCTCGGGTACTCCCGGGATATCGCGTTCCGGGGAGCGAGGGTCGGGGGAACGGACACCCTGCGGGACCCCCTCGAGGTGCGCCCCCGGGTCTGGTTCAATGCCGACATGAAGTCGAAGAACTACATCATTCCGGGCCTGATCGCCGTCATCATGATGGTGATCGCGGCCCTTCTGACCTCCCTCACCGTCGCCAAGGAGTGGGAGACGGGGACGATGGAACAGCTCATCTCCACGCCCATCCGGCCGCGGGAGCTGGTGTTGGGAAAACTCCTCCCGTATTTCGCCGTGGGAATGCTCGATGTCCTGATCGCGGTGGGGATGGGGGAATTCCTTTTCCAGGTTCCGCTCCGGGGAAGCGTGGCCCTCCTCTTCGGGATGGCGGCCGTCTTCCTGGCCGGGGCGCTTTCGATGGGGATGGTGATCAGCATCGTGACGAAATCCCAGCTGCTGGCCAGCCAGCTCGCGATGGTGCTCACCTTCCTCCCGTCGTTCCTGCTGTCGGGGTTCATGTACAACATCGGGAACATGCCGAAATCGATCCAGGTGGTGACGCACATCATCCCCTCCAGGTACTTCGTGACCCTCCTCAAGGGGATCTACCTCAAGGGAGCAGGGCTTTCGGTCCTTCTGGGGGAAGCGGCGCTCCTTACGGCCTTCGGGGTGACGATGGTCCTTCTGGCAAGCCGGAAATTCCGCAAGAAGCTGACTTGAGGGGCGCAGGAGGCGGGGAATGCGGGAGCGTCTGAAGAACATGCTGATCAAGGAGTTCCTCCAGGTCCTGCGCGACCCGAAGATGCGCGGGATCATCTTCGTGATGCCTCTCGTTCAGGTCATGGTCTTCGGGTATGCCGTCACCACGGATGTACGCGACATCCCGGTGGCGGTCGTGGATTTCGATCAAAGCGTCGCCTCCCGGGAACTGCTTTCCCGCTTTTCCGCCTCGGGGTATTTCCGCTTCGTTGCGCACACCCGCGA
>JAGGAJ010000121.1 GCA_017889845.1 Deltaproteobacteria bacterium | reverse complement strand
TCGCCGTCAGGGCGTCCTTCTCCCCCCGGAGGTGCCGGTCCAGCGGCGTGTCGCGGGAGACGAGGGTCCGCTCGAAGGCGGCGATCGCCATCGCCACCCGCTGCCGGGTGATCTCCCCGCCGAAGATCGTTTCGAACGCCTCGACGTACGCGGGGACGGTTTTCAGGACCTCCTCGACGTAGTCCAGGTTCCGGTTCATCTCGAAGGGGCTCATCATCGGGAAGAGGGCCTGCTCCTCGAGGGAGCCGGAACGCCCGTCCCGGAAGAGGGTCTTTCGGTACGCCGCGTTGATGAGGCCCGGCGAGTTCCTCCAGTTCCTCGTCGTGGGGTAGGAGAGGGAGATCGCCAGCC
The DNA here is from genome assembly GCA_017889845.1 of Deltaproteobacteria bacterium. GTDB lineage: Bacteria > Desulfobacterota > Deferrimicrobia > Deferrimicrobiales > Deferrimicrobiaceae > JAGGAJ01. The sequence continues at coordinate 5,148 of JAGGAJ010000121.1, read as the reverse complement.
CGTCCGAATACCCGCTCTCCGGGTCGTGGCACGTGGCGCAGCTCATCGTCCCGTCCCCCGAGAGCCGGCGGTCGAAGAAGAGTTTCTTCCCCAACTCGACCTTCTGCGGAGTGACGGGATTCCTCTCCGGTGAGGGGGGCGGCGGCAGCGGGGCGGGGGGCGTCGCAGACGCCGGGACGGCGCAGAGCAGGACCGCCGCGGCCAGGACGGCGGCCAGCCGGGCGGAACGCGCTCCCGGGATCATTTGCCTTTCCCCGGCCCGGAATCCTTTAGTTCCCCGTCGATGTCCGCCTTGTACACCTCGAAGGGGCGGTCCCCGACGACCTTGATCCCGTTGATGAAGATGGTGGGAGTGTTGTACAGGTCGAGCCCCTCCGCGAGCTTCACGTCCCGGTCGATCTCCTTCCGGTGGGCCATCGCGTCGAGGTCCTTCGTGAAGCGGGGGACGTCCAGGCGAAGTTCCTTCGCGTACGAGATCAGGCTCGCCCGGTCGAGCCTGGGGGAGCGCTCGAGCAGCAGCGCGTGCATCTCGCGGAACTTCCCCTGGTCCCTGGCCGCAAGGGACGCCTCCGCGGCGAGGAGGGAGAAGTCCCGGTACTTGTACGGGTAATGCTTCACCACCAGGCGCACCGAGTTTCCATACTCCTTCAGGATCCGCTCGACGGTCGGACCGACCGCCTTGCAGTGCGGTCACTGGTAGTCGACGAACTCGACGAGGGTGACCGGTGCGTTCGCCGGCCCGATGGAGGGGGAATCGCCGGCCGGCACGGAGTACCGGACGTCGGCAGCCGCGCCCGGCGCGGCGGCGAGGAGCAGGAGGAGGACCGGGAGTGCGTGTCTGCTGATCGGGGCGCGCATGGGGGCTCCTTTCGGTGGGGGATCAGCGGTAGAGAAGAAGAACGTCCACCTTCTCCCCCGCGGCGAAGGCGGTGCGTTCCGCGGGGAGGACGGCGATGCCGTCGGCCAGGACCAGTGAGCGGAGGATGCCGGTGTTCTGGTCCCCCGAGGTCCGTGCGACGTACCCTTCCTCCCCCGTCTCGATCGTAACGCGGAAGAAGTGCGTCTTCCCGGATTTCTTTTTCACGGACTCCGCGAGGATCGCCTTCACGGCCGGCTTCACGGGACACGAGTGTCCCGTCATCTTCCGGATCGCCGGCCGGACGAAGATCTCGAAGGTGATGAGGCTGGACACCGGGTTCCCGGGCAGCGCGAAGACCGCCGTCCCGCCCCGGACGCCGAAGGCGGTGGGTCCCCCGGGCTTGATGAGAACCTTCCAGAAGACCGGCGTGACGCCCAGCTCCGCGAGGGCGTCGCGCACGAAGTCCCGGTCCCCCGCCGACACCCCGGCGGAGGTGACGAGGACGTCCGCGGAGGTCCCGGCGGACAGCTTCGAGCGGAGGCTTTCCCGGTCGTCCCGCGCGATTCCCAGAAGGGTCGGCACCCCACCCGCCTCCGCGACCGCCGCGGCGAGGGCGTGGGAGTTGCTGTTTACGATCTTCCCGTGGTCGAGCGGTTCCCCCAGTTCAACGAGTTCGTCCCCGGTCGAGAGCACCGCCACCCGCGGCCTGCGATACACGGAGACCGTCGCAAGCCCGAAGGATGCGAGCATGCTGATCTCGGGGGGGCGCAGCACCGTGCCTTCGGGAACGACGACCGTTCCGGCCGGGATATCCTCGGCGCGGAAGCGGATGTGCGCCCGGGGCGTAACCGGGGCGGGTACGTGAACGGACCCGTCCCGCTCCTCGGCATCCTCGAAGGGGACCACGGCGTCGCACCCTTCCGGGACGGGGGAGCCGGTCATGATCTTCACCGCGCAGCCGGGCGTGACCTTCGGGGCGTCCGGCCCGCCCGCGGCCATGTACCCGGAGATCCGGAGCGTGGCGGAACCCCGGCAATCGTCCGCGCGAACCGCGTATCCGTCCATCGCGGAGTTGTCCCATGGCGGGAGGTCCCACGGAGAACGCACCTCTCCTGCCAGGACCCGCCCCGCGGCATCTGCCAGGGGAACGGCTTCCGTTCCCAGGGGGGAGACCCGCGCGAGAATCGCCTCCCGGGCTTCCTCGAAAGTCAGCATCCCCGTTCTTTCCTCCCGAAGAGTCTGCCTACCCGTCATCTTGCCCCCCCTGGAGAGCCGCCTCGCCCTGCGCGCCCCGAACCCCGCGAGCCCCACCGCCTCCAGCGATTCTACAACACGACGGCGCGCCGCGCCCTCATCCGCTCCACGGACCTTCAGGCCGTACGGCACGTTGTCGGACACAGACCGGATCCCCCGAGGCCGAAGCCCAGGCCAATGGGGACCCCGATCGCGGAGGCGAGGATCGTGGACCAGAAGGAGACGTACAGGAAACCCGGACGGCGTTGCGGAGGTCCGGGTCGAAGCCGGCGATGAGTGCGGCGGAGGCGCGTAGCGACTCCGCGAGGATCCCATGCCGTAGCCGTCAGTCCGCCACGCCGAGGATTACGCTGGACGCCTTGACGAGGGCGCAGGCGTGATCTCCCGGGGTGAAGGACAGGCGCTTCGCGCTCTCCTCCGTGATGACAGCGGTGACCACGCTGCCCCCGGGAAGCCGCAGCGTCACTTCCGCGCTCACGGGTCCGTCGATCACCCGCTCGACCTTTCCGCACAAGATGTTTCGCGCGCTGAGCCTGGCGGTGTGGAGGTCCCGCCCCAGGATCACGGAGCTCGCCTTGAAGATGCCGTACGCCTCCCGATCGATCCGGAGCCCCAGGGCATCCGCGCTCGCGCTGGTGATCACCGAGCAGAGGGTGTCGTCCCCCTTGAGGCGGAGGAGGACCTCCGAATTCACGGCCCCTTTCCGGATCCAGGCGATCGTTCCCAGGAACACGTTTCGAGCGCTGACCCGCATGGCACCCCCCTTCAGGAGCGGATGGAGGCCCGCCGTCAGGACGGTTCCGCCGCCCCCTCTCCCGCCGGACGTACGGACGACGAGCGGTTTCGGGGACAGGTTGTTGACCCCGTCGATCACGTCCCACGCGGCCGGGAGGCGTTATATGCCCAATCATACAACGAAACTCCTTCCGGAACCCTGAAATGGGTGTTCCAGATGTGGAGGAAACAATACCCGAAGCGGTGTGAAATGGTATAAGGAAACCGAGGGGAAACAGAAACCGGAGGGCCGCCGGGCACGGGATGGGCCACACCGCGGAGAAGATCGCGTACCCCGGGAGGGGAAAGTGACCCGCCTCCCCGGGGAAGAGGGGAAGGGCGGTGCCCCCCCCGTCCTCCGCTACGACGGCCGCCGCCTCGTGCCCGGGGACCACGTCCCGGTCAAGGAGTATCCCCTCGCGCTGACGGTGAACGGCGTGGAACTCGCCACGCTGATCGCCTCCCCGCACGACCTCCACTACCTGGTGGCCGGGTTCCTCCGCATGCAGGGGCTGATCCGCGCCCCGGGGGACCTGCTGACGTTGAGCGTGTGCCAGGAGTTCGGCGCCGCGAGCGTGCGGATCCGCGGAGAGGTTCCAAAGGGCCTTTTACCCACCCTCACCTCGGGGTGCGGCGCGGGGGTGAGCTTCCACGTCCCCGGCGCCGCCGGGAAGCCCGTGCAGATCCCTTCCGCCGGGCCGTTCTACCCGCCGGATGCGCTGTTTTCCGCGATGGCCGCACTGGCCCGCGTTGCGGAGAGCTACCGGAGCAGCGGAGGCATCCACTCCGCGGCGGTGAGCGACGGCGAGCGGCTGCTCCTGGCCGCGGAGGACATCGGCCGGCACAACACCCTGGACCGGATCGCCGGGGAGGCGCTGCTTCGGGGGATCGACCTGTCGGGGGGTATCCTGGCCGCTTCCGGGAGGGTCTCCTCCGAGATGGCGGCGAAGGCCGCCTCCCTCGGGATCTCCGTGATCGCCTCGAGGACATCCCCCACCGACCTCGCCGCCCGCATATGCGGGGAGCTGGGGATCACGCTCGTCGGGTACGTCCGCGGGCGCCGCTTCAACGTGTACACCCACCCGGAGCGGATCGCCGTCCGGAAGGAGCCGGATCGGATCCGGGGCGTCACCGGCGTGATCCTCGCCGGCGGGAAGTCCCGCCGGATGGGGAGCGACAAGGCCCTCCTTCCGTACCAGGGCGGACGGTTCATCGAGGCGATCCGCCGGAGGATGGCGGAGCTGTTCGAGGAGGTGATCGTGGTCACCGGCGCTCCCGGCCGGTACGATTTCCTCCCGTGCCGCCGCGTGCCGGACCTGTTCGAGGGGGTCGGCGCGCTGGCGGGGATCCACTCCGGCCTGCGCCACAGCGGGACGGACCTCGTCTTCGTGGCGGCGTGCGACATGCCGCACCTGAACGGGGACCTGATCCGCCACCTGTGCGGGCTCGCGGAGGGCGCCGACGCGGTCGTGCCGGAGGGGGAGAAGGGGCTTGAACCGCTCCACGCGGTCTACCGGAAGAGCGCACTCCCGGCCATCGAGAAGGCGCTCCTGGACGGGGAGCATCGGGTGATCTCCTTCTTCGACCGGGTGACGGTCCGCAGGGTGCGGCTGTCGGATGTGTCCCGCCTCGACCCGTCCCTCGAGGCGTTCCGCAACATCAACACGCCGGAGGATTACTACCGGTTGCGGGACGGAGGGTAGCCCGCGGGGCGGCGAACGACCCGGCCCGCTCCCGCTACTTCTTCAGCTTCGACGCCGCGGACTCGTACGCCTTGCGGAGTTCCTCGAGCGCCTGCTCCGCCCCCGCGTGCAGGTCGCCCCACGCCTCCCCCCCCGTCTTCCGCATCCTGGTGAGTTTCTTCCTCGCGGTCGCCTGCAGGGCCTTCAGTTCGTCGATCTGCACCTGGAGCTTCACGCGCGCCCCGGCGCCGAGGGTCTCGGCCTTCCCGCGGAGCTTCTCGATCTCATCCCCCCACTCCTGGATCCGGCGGTCGATGCGCTCGTGGTACTCCTCCCGCCAGGCGGCGGGGGCCTCGTACGCCACCACGCGGATCACGCCGATCGCCTCGCCCTTCGGGCCGGTGGTCACCGCGTCGCTGACGGAGACCACGGAGGTGATCTTTTCGGAGGCGAGGAAGTCGTTGACCGCCCGGTCGAGTTCGTCGAGTTCCTTCTTCGTGTGGAAGATCTGCAGCGTCGTGGTGAACGTCCTGACCTGGATCATCGGGGGCCTCCGGGAGCGCCGTTGGGACGGCGGAT
>JAGGAJ010000120.1 GCA_017889845.1 Deltaproteobacteria bacterium | reverse complement strand
GATGGAAGGAAAAAGGGCCCTGCCGAACACGGCCGGGCCCTTGCTGTTTCCGGTGGTGGCCCCTCCCAGAATTGAACTGGGGACACGAGGATTTTCAGTCCTCTGCTCTACCATCTGAGCTAAAGGGCCATCCGATGGAACAGTGGATTATAGTGGCGGGTCCGGAGGGGTGTCAAGCGACGGGGCCGGCGGTTCCGGCGGCCCCGGTTCTCTCCCCGCGGCGGCGGGGAGGGGGACGTCGGCGCGGATCACCAGGGTCTTGCACACCTTGTCATGGAGCCCTTGTTTCCGATGGTCGAAGGCCGCCCAGACGTAGCCGATGTTGAAGGTGAGGTCGCACAGGAAATATCCCAGCCACCGCAGGAACGCCTTCCGGTGGTCGAGCGGGGAGCCGTCCTCGTTCACCACCCGGATCTTCAGCGCCATCTTCCCGAATGTCTGGCCGTACGTCCCGTGGAGGTAGACGTAGTAGAAGACCGGGAAGGAGAGAAAGAAGAGGGCGCGCAGCACGTTTGCCGGCGAAAGGCCCGCCCCGGTCGGTTCGCCCTCCCCGAAGCCGGACCCCGTCCACATCCCCGCGTCGGAGCCGAGCCGGTCGGCGAGGTAGACCACGTTGAAGGCGGCCAGGATCAGGACCAGGTCGATGATCCGTGCCGCCGCGCGCGTCCAGAACCCCGCGTAGGGGAAGTTCCCGGATGTCGCCCCAGATCCGCTCACGTGGTCTCCCTGCCGAAATGGTACATCACCATCGCTACGACCGCGAGCGCCGCCGTCTCCACGCGGAGGATCCGGCTCCCGAGCCCGGCCGGGAGGCATCCCGCGGCGAACGCCTCCCGGACCTCGTCCGGAGAGAAGCCGCCTTCCGGTCCCACGATCAGGGCCACGCTCCGGACGGCCGGCATCCCGGCGAGTACCCGCTTGAGGGAGAAGATCCTCTCGCCCTCGTAGAAGATCACCCGGCCATCGTGTCCCGCTGCGTCGCGAAGCGCCCCGGCGTACGGCACCACCCCCGACACCTCGGGGACACGTCCCGCGCCGCACTGCTTCGCCGCCGCGAGGGTCACCCGCTCCCAGCGCAGCAGCCGCTTCCTCGCATCCGCCGGATCCATCCGCGGGATGGTGCGGGACGAGCGGAACGGTACCACCCTGGATACTCCCAGCTCCGTCGCCTTCTCCAGGATGTAGTCCATCTTGTCCGCCTTGGGGAGGCCGACCAGCAGGGTGACGGCAACGGGGGGGGGCGGCTCCGGCGGGAACGTCTCCAGCACCTCGGCCCGGATGGAGCGCGAGGTGGCCTCGAGGATTCGCATCCGGTACCGGTTGCCGTCCTCGTCGAAGGCGTGGAACGAGTCGCCGACGGAGAGGCGAAGCGACCGGAGCATGTGGCCCGCCTCGGTCCCGGACAGGACTGCGGTGTCGCCGGAAATGTTCGCGCGCTGGACGAGGAAGGTCGGCACCGGGGCCCCCGATATCCTCTACGCGTCCCGCCGGAGGAGCAGCGCGGCCCACTGGCCGTCGGCTGCTTCCGATACCATTGTAGCGCCGTGCCGGCGAAACTCGCCGGACACCCAGCCGCCCTTCTCCGCAAGGATGCCGGAGAGTACGAGGTGCCCGCCCGGGGCGCACCGGGCGACGAGGTCGGCGGCGAGGTCGACTAGGATCTCCGCGATCAGGTTCCCCAGGACGAGGTCGTGCTCTTCGCGGACGGCCGACAGGAGCGTTCCTTCCGCGCGGAAGGCGCCGCCCACGCCGTTCAGATCCGCGTTCCTTCCTGCCACCTCGACCGCCACCGGGTCCGTGTCGATCCCCAGGACGGTCGCCGCCCCGAGCCGGGCCGCCGCGATCCCCAGGATCCCCGTCCCCGTCCCGACGTCCAGGGCGCTCCGCGGTGCCGGGCGGAGATCGAAGAGGTCCTCGATGAACCGCAGGCACATCCGGGTCGTCTCGTGCGTCCCCGTGCCGAACGCCTGGCCGGGGTCGACGGTCAGCACGACCTCCCCCTCGCCCGGCTCCACCGCCTCCCACGACGGCTTGATCACGATCCGCCGCCCGATCTTCCGGGCGTGGAAATGCTCCTTCCACTTCTCCGCCCACCCGCTGTCGGTGATCTCCGCGGCGCCCAGGAACGCCTCCGGCCCGGCACCGAATGACTCCGCGAGGACGGGGAGGAATTCGAGGAACGCCTGCTTGAGTTCTCCGAGGTCCGTGTCCCAGGGGAAATAGGCGGTCACCTTCGTGACCGGGGGCGGTGGCGGGAGGGGTTCCGCGGGATCCCCGGAGGGGCCCAGGTGCTGCTCGTCGTACGCCGTCCCGAGGGAGCCGTGGGCGAGCAGGAAGTGGGAGATCGCGTCGACCGCCTCGCGGCGCGTTTCGACGGTGAACGATTTCCAGCGGGTCATCCGCACCCTTTCGGTCCGCGGCGCCGCGCCCCGGCCGCGCCGGGCGGAAGGAAAGGCATTCCGCGGAGTATGCTAAAATAGCACCTTCCGCAGGGCAGGACCCCGGAAAAATGGACCCCGACCGCAAAAAGCTGATCGCCATCACGAACCGGCTCGCTCCCGAGGCGGAGCGTCTGCTCCGCGAGATCACCTCGTATGCCGAGCTTCCCCTCGAAGAGACCCGCACCTCGGAAGCCCTCACCTCGTTCCTCGCTTCGCGCGGCTTCCGCGTGAGGCGCGGCATCGCGGGGATGGAGACCGCCTTCCGGGCGGAATACGCCTTCGGGAAGGGGAAGCCCGCCGTCGCGCTCCTGTGCGAGATGGACGCACTGCCGGGGCTCGGGCACGCCTGCGGGCACAACATCGTCGGTGTCGCCTCGGCGTGCGCCGCCGCCGCGTTGGCCGAGGCCGGGAAGGGGCGGTTCCGCTCGGGGAGGGTGATCGCCCTGGGCACCCCGGCCGAGGAGATGGGGTTCGGCAAGGCCCGGATGGTGAAGGAGGGGGTCTTCCGCGGGATCGACGCGGCGATGATGGTCCACCCGTCCTCCCGCCGGCACGTGGCGAAGGGGTATCTCGCCCTGCACAAGCTGCGCTTCACGTACCACGGCCGGGCGTCCCACGCAGCGGCGTACCCCGAGCAGGGGATCAACGCACTGGACGCGGTCCTCCTGCTGTTCAACGGGATCTCGGCCCTGCGCCAGCAGCTGCCCGACACGGTCCGCGTCCACGGGATCATCACGGAAGGCGGGCAGGCGCCCAACATCATCCCGGAGCGGGCGAAGGCGTATTTCTACGTGCGGGGGGAGGAGGAAGCCGAGCTCCGGGAGGCGGTGGCGAGGGTGAAGGCGTGCGCAGCGGGGGCGGCGACCGCGACCCGGTGCCGCCTCGAGATCGAGGAGGGGCCGTACACGCTCTCGCCGATGAAGGTCAACACGGCACTCGCCGAAGCGTACCGGCGGGCGCTGTCGCTGCTGAAACTGAAGGAGAGCGGGGCGCCGACCAACCGGAACCGCGGCTCCTCCGACATCGGCAACGTTTCCCGGGTCGTCCCCACGCTGCAGCCCAACGTCCCCATCACGGCCGCGGGGGAGCGCTTCGAGATCCACACCCGCCCCTTCGCGGAGGCCACGACAAAACCCGCAGGGATCGCGGGGATGATGGAGGGGATCCGCGCCCTCGCCCTCACCGGCCACGAGCTGTTCACCGACCCCGGGCTCGTCCGCGACGCCTGGCGCACCTTCCACTTACAATCGGGGACGTAGCTGCAAACTTACAAACTCACGATCGGGGACGCAGCTTATAAGTTATAAAGTGTTTCCCGTTTTCGGGTTCGTATCGCAAGCCGAAGGAAATGGCGCACCCGTCTCCCTGTTTGTGATTGTTCAGCTACGTCCCCGATTGTAAGTTTGTAGCTACGTCCCCGTTTTTAAGAGAGGACGACGATGGTGACGCCGTCGCCGCCCTGCTCGCGGGGTGCGGGGAGGGACCTTGTCACGTAGGGCGACTTCGCGACGTGCCGCCGCACCGCGCTTTTCAGCGCCCCCGTCCCGTGCCCGTGGATCAGGAAGGCGTGGGGAGCCTGGCCAAGGGAGAGGCGGTCGAGGAAGGCGTCGATCTCGGGCAGCGCGTCGTCAACGTACATCCCCCGCATGTCGAGGGTGTTGTCGGGGGTCTGCAGGTAGACGTCGCCCGATGCCGTTTCCACCGGGCGGCCGCTTCCTTCGGACCGGCGCTCCCTTGCCACCCCAGGCGTCGGGAACACCCGCACCGAGTCGCGTGGGACGCGGACCTTGAGCCCGCCCGCCGCCACCTCGACGTCCCGGTCCTCCGGCCCCGCGGGGGCCGCAACTTCCCCCTCCCTCGAGAGGGACACGACGAACACCTTCTGGCCGGGGATGAGCTTCGCGCCGGCGGCCGGCGGCGCGGTGCGGCTCATCAGCGTCCGCACCACCGGGTCCTCCTCGGCGGCCCGCGCCTTCTCCTTCCACTCCTTCAGCACCGAGGTCGCCTTCCGCACCGTGTCGATCCGCCGGTCCTTCCGCATCTCCTCCATGATCCTCGCGAGCTCCCCCTCCGCCCGGCGGATCTCCTCCCGCATCTTCTGGCGCGCCTGGGAGACCACGCGGGACTCCTCGGCCTTCACCTTCTGCCGTTCCGCCTCGAGCTTCCGGCCCGCCTCTTCCGCTCCTTTTCGCAGCGCGGCGAACTCCGCCGCCTCGACGCGCAGCCGCTCCCGCTCCCGCTCCAGCCGGTCGATCACCTCCGTCAGGTTCGAGCCGGGACCGGAGAGGTACGCCGTCGCCCGATCGAGCACTCCCCCCGGGAATCCCAGCGCCCGCGCGATCGTGATCCCCATCGAGCGCCCGGGAACCCCCAGCGACAGGCGGTAGGTGGGGCGAAGGTGCTCCCCGTCGAAGGCCATCGAGCCGTTCTCGAACCGGGGGTCCGAGAAGGCGATCCCCTTCAGTTCCTCGAAGTGCGTCGTGGCCACGACGCGCACCTCCCGGTCCGCCAGCGTCTCCAGGAACGCCCGGGCGATCGCCGCGCCCTCCCGCGGATCGGTCCCCGATACGACCTCGTCGAGGAGAACCAGGGACCCCTGGTCCGCGGCCTGCAGGATCTCGTTCAGTCGCCGGATGTGGGCGGAGTACGTGGAGAGGTCCCCCTCCACGCTCTGCTCGTCCCCCACGGCGACGAACAGCTCGCGGAAGACGGACACGGTCGAGTCGGGGGAGGCGGGGATCGACAGCCCGGCCATCGCCATCAGCGTGAGCAGCCCCAGCGTCTTTAGCGCCACGGTCTTCCCGCCGGCGTTCGGCCCGGTGAGGATCAGGCACCGGAACGGGCGGCCAAGACGCAGGTCGTTGGGCACCACGGGGCGCCCGGAGAGAACCAGGAGCGGGTGGCGGGCCGCGAGCAGGTTCGTCTCCCCGGAGGCGGTCACCGTGGGCTCCGCGGCGGATAGTTCGTCCGCCAGCAGGCACCGGGCCTGGATGCAGTCGATCCGCGCGAGGAGGGAGAGGGCGAGCAGCAGTTCCCGCTCCCGTCGCGCGACCTGTCCCGAGAGCTCGGCGAGGATCCGGGCC
>JAGGAJ010000119.1 GCA_017889845.1 Deltaproteobacteria bacterium | reverse complement strand
CGCCGTGCCGTGCGGGAATCCTGGCAGCGACCACGAAGGGGGGTTCGGGGAGATGATCAGAAAAGTCCTGTGGATGGTTACCGTCGTCCTGGCAACTGCGATCGCGGGGTGGGCCGCGACGCCCCAGGAGGTCGAGCGCCTGGGGAAGGAGCTGAATTTCGCCGGCGCGGAGAAGGCGGGAAACAAGGAGGGAACGATCCCGGCATGGGAAGGCAAGGACGTGCCGCTGGCGGGATATTCCTTCGGGCAATACCGCGGCGACTTCTGGAAGTTCAAGGATGAAAAGCCGCTCTTCTCCATCGACGCCTCCAACGTGGACAAGTACGCGGACAAGCTGAGCCCGGGGCAGGTGCAGATGGTCAAGCAGACCAAGGGGTACCGGATGGACGTGTACCCCAGCCACCGCAACGCGGGGTACCCGGACTGGATCGAGGCGAACATCCGGAAGAACGCGGCCGGCGCCGCCAAGCTCAGCAAGGACGGCACCGACCTGGTGGACGCGGTTCTTCCCGGCATCCCGTTCCCGATCCCGAAAGACGGGTCGGAGGTCATCTGGAACTTCATCATGCGGTACAAGGGCATGGGGACCGAATGGCCGAGAACCACCACCGCGGTATCCCCCCGGCCCGGCAGCACGGAGTGGCTGGATCCCGCCGGCCCCCAGACAGTGTTCCATCCCTGGGGGAAGAAGGGGTCTACCTCCCCCAAGGAAGCGGGGAGGATCATCTACTGCATCGACTTCGGGTACGACACCCCGGCGGCCCTCGCGGGGCAGCGGATCTTCATCTGCGACTACACCGACAAGGACCGCGAGGCGTTCTTCTACTTCCCGGGGCAGCGCAGGGTGCGGCGCCTGCCGGCGTACACCTACGACGCCCCGCAGATCGGTTTCGAGAACCAGTACCCCCTGGACACGGCGTGGGTCTTCCTGGGCCGCCCCGACCGGTTCGACTGGAAGATCGTCGGAAAGAAGGAACTGTACGTCCCGTACAACAGCTTCGGGATGTACGACTTCCGCAAAAAACTGCACGACGTCCTCCAGCTGAAACACCTGGCCAACGAGAGCCGCCGGTATGAGCTCCACCGGGTGTGGGTGGTGGAGGCGACGGTGAAGAAGGGGATGCGGCACACGATGCCCAAGAGGATCTATTACTTCGACGAGGACACGTACCTCGCCCTGGTGGCGGACCAGTACGACGCCAAGGGCGGCCTCTGGAAGGTCGAGGAAGGGTACCCGATCCCGATCTGGGAGCTGGGCGGGACGGTTGACCACTACCCGTTCGTCAGTTACGACCTTGTCTCCGGGCGGTACGTCTGCGATCAGTCCTCGATCGGCACCGGGAAGGACATGCGGTACCACGCGGATGCCCCCAACGATCCGCGTTTCCGGATCACGTGGTTCACCGCCGAAAACCTCCGTTCGATCAGCGAACGGTAAAGGGGGACCCGCATGAAGACGAAGTTGGGAAAAACATTCCTTGTCGCGGTGATCACGGCTCTGTTGCCGGGGATCGCGCACTCCTTCCAGTTCCAGGCGAGCGAATCGGTCAGCGGGAACCTGGACATGCAGCTGACGCTGGGGGCCGGGATCCGGACGCAGGATTGGAACCCTCAACTGGTGGGAGACCCCACCGTCGTGCCCGGCGCGAACACCGGCGTTTCCTCCAACGGGGACGACGGCGACCTGAACTACGAGAAGGGCCAGCTGTACACCACGTACCTGAAGTTCACCCCGGAACTGCTGTTGAAGTTCCCGATGGAGTTCAAATTCATGGCCCGGGCGACCTTCCTGTACGATTTCATGGCGACGCACACCGACCGGACGGACCTCGACAAGGCCGCCAAGAACCAGATCTCCAAGGATGCGCAGCTGCTGGACCTGTGGGTGAGCAAAGACATGAACATCGGCGACCAGCGCGCCCGGTTCCGGCTGGGGAACCAGGTCGTCAGCTGGGGGGAGAGCATCTTCGCCATCGGGGGGATCAACCAGACCAACTCGCTGGATTTCCAGAAGTTGTCGATCCCTGGGACGCAGCTGAAGGAGGCCGTCCTCCCAGCGCCGATCTTCAGTATCGCCTCGGGGCTGGGCCGCGGCGTCAACCTGGAAGGGTATTACCAGTTCCAGTGGAACCGGAACCGCCTGCCTCCCGTCGGCACCTACTTCTCCGTCGCGGACATCCTGGGGAAGGGGCGTCAACCGCTGTTTTTCAATGTGGACCCCACCTCCCCCGACTTCGTGAACTTCGGCGGACTTGATCCGGCGGCGGACCCGTCACAGGCCAACACCTTCGCGGTCAATATCCTGCAGCACGAGAAACCGGGGCACGGGCAGTACGGCTTCGCGATGCACTACAAGCCGGAAGGAGTGTCCCTGGACGTCGGGCTCTACTTCATGAACTACCACGACAAGATGCCCGTGTTGACCCTCCTTGCGGGTGGAACCACCGCCGAGTGGGAGTACCTGGAGAACCGGAAGCTGTACGGGATCAGCACCAACTTCCCGCTGGGGAACTGGGCGATCGGGTGGGAGCTGTCGTACCGGCCGAAGGACGCCATCTCCCTGACGAGCTGCTACAACCCGGGGGGTCCGCTGGATGGGATCACGAACGGTCAGCTCTCGGTCGACTGTCCCATGTGGATCGACAACAAGAAGTACCAGATGCACCTGACGGGGCTGCTGAGCCTGACGCCGGGAGACCACGGCTGGTTCCTGGACCTGCTGTGGGCGGACACGGCGACGTTCATCGGCGAGGTCGTCTGGATCCGGTACCCCGGGGTCAGCCCCGGGAAGCGGTACGAGCGGACCATCGACGGCGTGCCGGTCATGCAGGCCGCCGACGCCGGCTACGCGTTTTGGGTGGGGCCACCCTTCACAGCGGACCTCGGCCTCGGGGTAGGCACACAGACCTACAACACCATCGCTGCGGTGGGGGACGCGAACTCCATCGGCTTCACCGTGGATTTCAACTGGAACTACGACAACAAGATCATCAAGGGGTGGCAGGTCGTCCCCGGGCTGACGTTCTTCGACGCCGTGAGTGGATACACTCCGACCCTCACCGCGAACTACCTGGAGGGAGCGAAGTCCCTGAACATCTACGTCAACTTCATCCAGAACGTCCCGACCAACTGGCAGGCCGGGATAAACTACCTGACGTTCTGGGGGAAAAACCAGCTCCTGGCGGACCGGGACTTCATCGGCGCATACCTGACGCGCAACTTCTAACGGGGGTGCGGGCCGGCGCCGGGTGGAAGGCGCCGGCCCTTTTTTGCGCGGAGGAGACGACAGCGTGAACCGATCGGTGCTGGGCCGGCTCGTGCAGAAGGCCGAGGCGTTCTTCTTCGGCCATCGCGTCCACACGCTGGCGTTCATCGCGGCGTTCACCGCCGTGATGGGGATCTTCGCCTTCCAGCTGCGGATGTCCGCCGGCTTCGAAAAGCAGATGCCGACCGGGCACGAGTACATCCAGACCTTCGAGAAGTACCGCGACGACCTGTTCGGCGCCAACCGGCTGAACTTCGTCGTGAAGGCCCGCACCGGAACGATCTGGAATCCGGAAGCCCTCGCGCGCCTGTACGACGTGACGCAGGCGGTCACCTACCTGCCGGGAGTCGACCGCGCGGGGGTCCAGTCCCTCTGGACGCCCAACTCGTACGTCAACGAGATCACGGAGGAGGGGTTCCGCGCCGACCAGATCATCGACAGCACGATCACCCCGGAGGCGCTGACCCCGGAGATCATCTCCCGCATCCAGAAGCTCACCCGGGAGGGGGGGTTCGTCGGCACCCTCGTGTCGCACGACCAGACCAGCGCCATGATCACCGCGGAGATCAGCGAGATCGACCGCGAGGGGAAGCGGCTGGACTACGTAGCGTACAACCGTGTGCTGGAGGAGGACATCCGGAAGAAGTTCGAGGACGGGAAGTTCGAGATCCAGATCATCGGGTTCGCCAAGCAGATCGGCGACATCGCGGACGGCGCCATCGGGGTCATCGAGTTCTGCGCCATCGCGCTCGTGCTCACGGCGCTGTCGGTGTACTGGTACTGCCGCTCCGTCCGGTTCACGATCCTGCCGATCGTCTGCTCCCTCACGTCGCTCGTGTGGCAGTTCGGCACGTTGCGCCTCCTCGGGTACGGGCTGGATCCGCTCGCCGTGCTGGTCCCGTTCCTCGTGTTCGCCATCGGGGTCTCCCACGGCGTCCAGCAGATCAACTTCATCGTCCGCGGGCTGGCCCACGGGAAGAGCACGGACGAGGCGGCCCGGGAGAGCTTCACGGGGCTCCTGATCCCCGGGACGCTCGCCCTGATCACGGCCATCGTCTCCTTCATCACCCTGGTGCTGATCCCCATCCCGATGGTGCGCGAACTGGCCGTCACGGCGTCCATCGGGGTGGCGTACAAGATCGTCACGAACCTGATCATGCTCCCGGTGGCGGCGTCCTTCTTCACGTTCACGAGGGAGTACGCGGAGGGGGCCATGCTCAAGCGGGAGGAGCGTTCCCGCTGGCTGCGTGTGCTCGCCCGGACGGCGGAGCCGAGGAACGCGGTCATCACCGTGCTGATCACCGCGGCGGTCTTCGGCGTTTCCGTGTGGCAGAGCCGCGGCAGGGTGATCGGGACCCTGCAGCCGGGCGCCCCGGAGCTGCGCCCGGACGCCCGCTTCAACCGCGACGCGGTTTCCATCTCGGAGAGCTACAACATGGGGCTCGACTGGCTGACGGTGGTCTTCGAGGCGCCGCCGGGTTCCGACCGCAACGTCGCCCTGGGGGGATTCGTGGACGCCTTCTCCTGGCGGATGGCGAACGTCCCGGGCGTGTTGTCCGTGGACTCCTACTCCAACCAGATCCGGCTCTACAGCGAGGGGTTCAACGAGGGGAACCCGAAGATGTACGTCACCCCGATCGACCCGATGAACTACGCGGGGCTGAGCGCGGAGATCGCCCGCCTCCGGGGGTACATGAACAAGGACGCCAGCATGACCGCGGCCCACCTGTACCTGACCGACCACAAGGCGCAGACGATCAACCGCGTGATCGATGCCGCCAAGGAATTCCGCCGCACCAACCGCCTCGACAACGTCACGGTCCGCCTGGCGGCGGGGAACGCGGGGGTGCTGGCGGCGATCGACGACGAGGTCGAGCGGAGCGAACTTCCCATGATGCTGTACGTGTACGCGGCCATCCTCATCCTCGTCTTCATCGCATACCGGGACCCGCGGGCCATGGTGGCGTGCTGCATGCCGCTGGCCGTCGGGACGTTCGTCGGGTACTGGTTCATGAAGAAGCTCGAGATCGGCCTCACGGTCGCCACGCTGCCCGTGATGGTGCTTGCGGTCGGGATCGGGGTGGATTACGCCTTCTACATCTACAACCGGCTCCAGCTGCACCTGGGCCAGGGGTTCGCGATCCACGAAGCGATGGAGAAGGCGCTCGCGTTCGAGGCGATGGCGACCATCTTCACGGCGATCACCCTGGCGGCCGGGGTGGTCACCTGGGCGTTTTCGCCGCTGAAGTTCCAGGCGGACATGGGAAAACTGCTGGCGTTCATGTTCATCGTGAACCTGATCATGGCGATGACCGCGCTGCCGGCGCTGGCCATGGTCCTGGAGATGATCTTCCCGCGGAAACGGCCGGTGCACGTGTCCGAGATCCTGAGCCACCCCGCCGGGGACTGACGGGTCTCCCGGCCGTGAGGAGGACGATGGAACGAATCAGGCATCG
>JAGGAJ010000118.1 GCA_017889845.1 Deltaproteobacteria bacterium | reverse complement strand
CGGCGTGGCCACGGCGAACCTCTATCCCCAGATCACGCTGTCCGCCCGGTACGGCACGGAAGCGTCGCAGATCGGCGACCTGTTCCAACCCGGCACCGCAGCCTGGGGGATCGGGGCGGGACTCCTGCAGCCCATCTTCCGCGGCGGGGCGCTGGAAGCGCAGCGTCGCGCCGCCGTCGCCGGCTTCGACCTGGCCGCGGCGCAGTACCGCGAGACGGTCCTGCAGGGGTTCCGCGACGTGGCCGACGTGCTCCGGGCGCTGGAATTCGACGCCGTGACCCTCAAGGCGCAGGCGGAAGCCGAAGTTGCCGCGCGCGACACCCTGGACATCGCGAAGAAGCAGGTACGCTTCGGCGCGACGAGCTACCTCTCCCTGCTCAACGCGCAGCGCCAGTACTTCCTTTCGCGTATCCTCCTGGTCCGGGTGCAGGCCGTGCGGTTTTCCGATACCGCCGCGCTCTTCCAGGCGCTGGGGGGCGGGTGGTGGAACCGCGGACCGGAACCCGGCATGACAAGGACGTCCGTGATGACCGATAATCCCTCCGCCGGAGCCCTCCGACCATGAAGAAGCGCATCCTGTTCGCCGTCCTCGGCCTGGTGATCGTCATCGGCGCGCTTGCGGCCGTCAAGGCCCTGCAGATCCGGGCGATGATCGAGCAGGGGAAGAAAGCGGTGCTCCCGCCAGAAACGGTCACCACCGCCGTCGCCCGTGTCGAATCCTGGGAGACCTCGCTGTCTGCGGTAGGCTCGCTTACCGCGGTGCAGGGGGTCACCGTCGCCGCCGAGGTAGCGGGGAAGGCCGTGGAGATCCTGTTTACGCCCGGCGCGAAGGTCGGAAACGGTGACTTGCTGGTCCGTCAGGACACCAGCGTGGAGGAGGCCCAGCTTCCCGGTGCGGAAGCCCAGGTGAATCTGACGCGGACCGTCCTGGCGCGCGACGTCGAGATGCTGGCGGAAAAGATCATCTCCCAGGCGGATTACGACATCGCGGTCGCCAACCACCAGCAGGCGGTGGCCCAGCGGGACGCGATCCGCGCCGCAATCGGGAAGAAGTCGATCCGCGCGCCTTTCGGCGGCCGCCTGGGCATCCGGCAGGTAAACCTCGGCCAGATCCTCCGGGAGGGGGATCCGGTCGTGACGCTGCAGTCGCTCGACCCGATCTTCGTCGACTTCGCCCTCCCCCAGCAGGAACTGTCCCGGTTGCGCGTCGGTCTGCCGGTCCGGGTGACGGGGGACATGCTGCCGGGGCTTTCGGTCGACGGCCGCGTGACGACCGTCAGTCCGCTGGTGGACGCCGAAACCCGCAATCTCCGGCTCCAGGCGACGGTGGCGAACCCGCAAGAGAAGCTGCGTCCCGGCATGTTCGTCAACGTGACGGTGGGCCTGCCGGTCCGGAACAAGGTGGTCGCCATCCCGGCCACGGCCGCGCTCTACGCCCCCTACGGCGACTCGGTCTTCGTCGTCCAGGACGACGGCAAGGAGAAGGGCGGGAAGGTGCTCCGCCAGCAGTTCGTGCGGCTGGGCGAGCGGCGCGGCGATTACGTCGCCGTCACGGAAGGGTTGAAGGAGGGGGAAACCGTCGTCAGCACCGGCGTCTTCAAGCTGCGCAACGGCCAGCCGGTGGTGGTCGACAACCGGCTCGCCCCGGAGTTCCGGCTCGCCCCCAGCCCGAAGGACGACTGATGCAGTTCACCGACCTGTTCATCCGCCGCCCCGTTCTGGCCCTGGTGGTCAACCTCCTCATCATCATCGCCGGGCTCCAGGCGATCCGCACCCTCAACGTCCGGCAATACCCCCGGAGCGAGATCGCGTCGGTGACCGTCACCACCGTATACGTCGGCGCGAGCGCGAACCTGGTGCGCGGCTTCATCACGTCTCCGCTGGAGCGCGCCATCGCCGCCGCCGACGGGATCGAGTACATGGAGTCGCAGAGTGCCCTGGGCCTCTCCACGATCCGCGTGCGCCTCCGGCTCAACTTCGATTCCACCAAGGCGCTTGCCGAGATCAGCTCCAAGGTCGACCAGGTCCGCCGGGACCTCCCCCCGGAAGCGGAAGTGCCGGTCATCAACATCGAGTCGGCGGACACCCGGTTCGCGTCGGCGTACTTAAGCTTCAGTTCCGGCATCCTAAGGCAGAACGAGATCACCGACTACCTCGTGCGCGTCGTCCAGCCCCGCCTGTCCGCCCTGCAGGGGGTGCAGCGGGCGGAAGTCCTTGGCGCCCGCACGTTCGCCATGCGGATCTGGCTCAAGCCCGACCGGATGGCTGCGCTGGACATCAGCCCGGCGCAGGTGCGACAGGCCTTGGCCTCCAACAACTTCCTCGCCGCCCTCGGGCAGAGCAAGGGGGAATACATCCAGGTCAACCTCACCGCCGACACCAATCTCGGAACGGCCGGCGAGTTCCGGAGCCTGGCGGTGCGGGAGCGAAACGGGACCGTGGTCCGGCTGGGCGACATCGCCGACGTGGTGCTTGGGGCGGAGGATTACGACGCCGAGGTCCACTTCTCCGGACAGACCGCGGTGTTCATGGGGATATGGCCGCTCCCGAACGCCAACTCCCTCGACGTCATCCGGCTGGTGCGCGCGGAGATGGAATCGATCGGCAGGGACCTGCCGGCCGGCCTCGATGCCCGCATCGCGTACGACGCCACGAACTACATCTCGAACGCCATCCGCGAGGTGCTGAAGACACTGGGCGACACGCTGCTCATCGTGATGGTCGTCATTTTCCTCTTCATCGGCTCCCTCCGCTCCGTCCTGATCCCGGTGGTGGCGATACCGCTATCGCTGATCGGCGGTGTTTTCCTGATGCAGGCGTTCGGGTTCACAGTGAACCTGCTCACACTCCTCGCCATCGTCCTGTCGGTCGGGCTGGTGGTAGACGACGCCATCGTGGTCCTGGAAAACGTGGAGCGCCACATCCGGGAGGGAAAAACGCCGAAGGAGGCGGCGCTGACCGGCGCCCGCGAGCTGGTCGGGCCGATCGTCGCCATGACGGTCACTCTGGCGACCGTGTACCTTCCGATCGGCCTGCAGGGCGGGCTTACCGGCGCGCTGTTCCGGGAGTTCGCCTTCACCCTGGCGGGAGCGGTCGCCATCTCCGGGGTCGTCGCCCTGACCCTCTCGCCGGTCATGTCGGCGAGGCTGCTCCGTTCCGGCGAGGCGGAACGGGGGCTGGCCGGCCGCATCTCCCGCGATTTCGGGCGGCTGAAGAACGCCTACGGCCGCCTCCTCGATGTCACCCTGGCGTCGCGTCCGGTGGTGTACGCGGTCTGGATCGCCGTCTCCCTGGCCGCCGTCCCGATGTTCGTCATGTCCGCAAAGGAACTGGCGCCGCTGGAGGACCAGGGGGTCATCTTCGGGATCCTCGATGCGTCCGCAAACTCCACCCTGGACCAGAACCGGATCTTCGCGGCGGAAGCCAACCGGATCTTCATGAGCGAGCCGGAGACCGACTTCACCTTCCAGATCACCTTTCCCAACTCCGGTTTCGGCGGCATGGTCGTCAAACCGTGGGGCGAGCGGAAACGGGACATCTTCCGGATCCTTCCCGGCGTCCAGCAGAATCTGCAGAGAATCCCCGGGATCCGGATCTTCCCGGTGACTCCGCCAGCCCTGCCCGGAGGAGGGGATTTCCCGGTGGAGATCGTCCTGGCCTCGACGGCGGAAACGGACCAGATCCTGGAGTTCGCCAACCAGCTGCAGCGGAAGGCCATGCAGAGCGGGATGTTCGCCTTCCCGCCCATCATCGACGTCAAGATCGATCAGCCCCAGACCGAGTTCGTGATCGACCGGGACAAGGTCGCCTCCATGGGGCTAAACCTGGGAGAGATCGCAGGCGACATGGGCGGGCTGGTCGGCGGCGACTTCGTGAACCGCTTCGACATCTCGGGACGCAGCTACAAGGTCATTCCCCAGATCCAGAGGATCGGCCGCCTCAATCCCGACCAGCTGAAGGACGTCCGCGTCACGGGACCCAACGGCAAGCTGGTCCCGCTGAGCACCTTCGCTACCCTGCGGGAATCGGTCGTACCCCGCTCGCTCAACCGGTTCCAGCAGCTGAACGCGGTCAAGATCAGCGGCGTGGCGGTCCGGCCGCTGGACGAGGCGTTGCGGTACCTCGAGGATGAAGCGGCGAAGATCCTTCCCAAGGGGTACGTAATCGACTACACCGGCGAGTCCCGCCAGCTTCGCACGGAGGGGGAGCGGTTCCTCCCCGCGTTCAACCTGGCCGTCATCCTGATATTCCTGGTGCTGGCGGCCCAGTTCAACAGTTTCCGGGACCCGTTCGTGATCCTGGCAGGATCGGTGCCGCTGGCCATGTTCGGCGCCCTGCTCTTCACGTTCCTGAAGATGCCCGACCCCAATGTCCCGTTCTGGACCCACGGCTGGACCACCACCCTGAACATCTATTCGCAGGTCGGACTGGTGACGCTGGTCGGGCTGGTGTCCAAGAACGGCATCCTGATCGTGGAATTCGCGAACAAGCTGCAGCTCCAGGGATCGACGAAACTGGAGGCCGTCCGCCAAGCGGCCATGATTCGCCTCCGCCCGATCCTCATGGTCAGCGCCGCCACCATCGCCGGCCACTTCCCGCTGACACTTGTCACCGGCGCCGGCGCGGCCGCGCGGAACTCCATCGGCCTGGTGCTGGTCGGCGGCATGTTCATCGGCACCCTGTTCACCCTGTTCGTCATCCCGTCCATCTACATGCTCATCGCCCGCGACCACGGGAAGGACCGGGTGGGTGATGGCGCATTTTCGGCAACGGAAGCCTGAATTTCCAGGGATGGATACAGAAGTGCCGGGACCTGGCGATGGCACGGCCCCCTGGATCAATGGAATGCTTGATCCTTGTTGTCTATCACCCTTACCGCCCCGAATTTGCTCTCGTATTTACGCAGGTTATCCGAAAACGCATCGATGATCCGTTTCATGTGGCCCGGGCTCACGATGATCCGTGACACCAGGTGCGTGCCGGACGGCGAGTTCAGAAGCCACTCCATGATGAATTCCTCGGGGCTATGACTCACCAGCATGTTGTTGCTGTAACGTCCCCTGGACATTTCATCGCCCGTATTGACTTGGATCTGCTGGGTGCGCTCCGGCGGTTTCTCGTTCGGCATGGCTCCGGAATGTCTCCTTTCTGGATGCATCGTGGAAATATGCTCCGCCTGACACCGGATTAGATGGGGCCGTTTGGAAGAACGACTCGGCGCCCGGCAACGATCCCGATCTCGCCCATTACCAAACGACCGAAGAAATCTCGTTGGATCGCCAATATTGTGGTATTCTATCTGTTCTGGTCGATTTGGGCCTCGTTGCCTGGGTTGAGCAAGAACATTTTTCATGGGGGCTTTCTTGGAGACAGGTACAGTGAAGTGGTTCAACGACGCGAAGGGGTTCGGATTCATCAGCCAGGCAAACGGGGGGCCGGATGTGTTCGTCCACTTCAGCGCGATCAAGTCGGAGGGCTTCAAGAGCCTTGCAGAAGGCGACAAGGTCCAGTTCGAGATCACGCAGGGCCCCAAGGGTCCGCAGGCCACCAACGTCGGCAAGGCCTGATCCGGCGTAACGACATCGGGTGAAGAACCCGGGAACGATCGAAACCCCCGGCGGGCATCCCGCCGGGGGTTTTTGGTTCTTTTGAGACACCCGGCGGGGGGAACCGACCGGGGAAAAGCACCGCCGCTCAGGACGAGGGGGATGTGGAGCCCGATGCGGCCGGTTCGAT